>JAGCNK010000182.1 GCA_017645985.1 Bacteroidales bacterium
ACATCCTTTATGTCGCTCTTGTAGAGCATATTGATAAGCCGCCTAACAAGCACGTTGCCAAAATTGTGAAACGCCCTTTTGTTTTCGGTAAAATAAGTTGACGACAAGCGGTCGCCGATAACCATATCCGCTTTGTGTTCAAGCACTTGCTCTGCCATTTGTGATGCGTACGACGATGGATAAGTGTCGTCGCCGTCGGTGATGATGTAGCATCGGGCATCAATATCGCGAAACATAGTGCGGAGTACGTTTCCCTTGCCCTGACGAGGTTCTTTGCGCACAATTGCTCCGGCTGCTTCGGCTTCGGCAATGGTGTTGTCGGTAGAATTGTTGTCGTAAACGTATATTTTGGCAGAGGGAAGGGCGTTTTTGAAGTCTTCCACCACCTTGCGGATTGTGCTCTGCTCGTTGTAGCAGGGGATAAGTACGGCTATGTTGTCCATATTTCTATAAAAATCCCCGCGGAAATATCCGCAGGGATATGTGTTGTTAAATAATTATCAAGTATGTTGCTCTATTTCAGACCTTTCCATTCGCCTTTGATCTGCTGGCACTGGGTGTAAAACGAAGGACAGTTGTTCATCTTGTAGAGACCTGTGGCTTCGTCGTCTTCAAACATAACTATCTCGCACTGACGTTGGTGGGTGTCCCATCCGCCGCCGATTACGTACATATAGTAAACAGTGCCGTATTTGGGCATTGTCATTTGTTTGATGCCGTTGGGGCTGCCCTGACATTTGATTGTGTAAGGCTCGGTGGGTGCGTAAGAGTTGGTGCGCACTGCTCCGTCGATAAGGGCGGCGGCAATGTAGCGTTGCGAATATCCGTCGCTTGTGTAGTTGCCGTAACGGTCTTTAAGAATGTTCATCACCGACGAAACATTGTTGGGAGTGTTGATAAGGCGGATGCAGCGTTCGCCTACCGATTTGTCGCGTCCATACATCTCCATTGCCATCACCATCATTGCGGCTGTGCCGTTGATGTGCTTGCCGAGATACTCTTTGTAGACTTTTTCAAACTCGGTGTAGTCGGAGGGAATGTTGCTGAATGTCACCTCGTTGAAGTCGCTTGTGGTGATCTTGTCGGTTTTGAAATCGCCCTTGACTTGATAGGTGTGGCTGCCGTAGCGGTAAACGTCGCCGTCCATACCAGCCTGAACGTTTGGCTGGGCCGAGGATTCTGGTGCCGACTGTACCGACACTGAGCCGTTTGAAGCTGGACTTGACTCTTGGGTCTGGATTTCGAGGTTGTCGGTATTGCCCGAAAGCATAGTGGCTTTGGTGTCGCCGCCGTCTGAACTGCTTTGTCCGCCATTGCACGACAAAAGCGCTGTGCCACTGACTATTGCAGCGGCAAGGATTGAATTAAAGATTATTTTTTTCATATAATAAAAGTTTATAAAAGTTAGAATATATGCTGCAAAGGTAAAAAATAGTTTTTAATTTTGCGAAAATTTTTTTTCAACTATTGACCATGAGATCACGTTTTTTTGGATTGATTATTTCTTTGGCGGCGCTATGCGGCTGCGACAATCCCAATGCTCCCGATTTTTTTAAGAGCGTGGGTGATGAAGTTACTGACACAACCTTTTTTGACGATTTTGTAACACTTTATAATATCGACAACTCGTTTGACATCAGTATTGTGAAAGATACAGTAGATTACGCTGTTGTTACCTGTGGCAAAAACCTGATAGACAAGGTTAAAGCCGATTGGACAGAACCTCACGCCATCTCTTTTACCAATGGCAACGAATATCCCATCGTGCGCAACTACGATGGTGTTCCCAAGGCGGAGCTGCATTACACATATCCAGGACTGAATATCTATCTTAATGCATCGTGCAAGGTTCATTCGCAGGATTCTGTGGATCTTTGCCGCATCGTATTTACCGACCGTGCAGGCAATCTCGACCTTATTACCAATGCCAACGATTTTTGTCTGGAGGTCTGGTTCGGCACTGGAACTTTCAATGTGAGAGGACGTTCGGAGATTTTTCGTTGCGAACCACGTTATTCGTCTATTATCGACGCAAGCCAACTGTCTGTAAAAAAGGCTTTTATCAACCAGTTCAGCACCGGCGATGTGTTTGTTAACCCTACCGACTCGCTTATAGCCAAGATTTTTTGGACTGGCGATATTGTTTATAAAGGAAATCCCGCTGTCAAACTTTTAGAAAATCCCGGAAAAGGCGGGCTGATCAATAAGCAATGAAACGTTTTGTAGCATTATTTATATTATCGGCAATTGCAATGTCATTTGCCGCTAAGTTGCAGGCTGCCGACACTTTGCGCACCAAACTGCCTCGCAATAAATATCTTTCGCTCCGTTATCTTCACGGACCAGTGTACGACCACAGGCAGCTGTCGGGCGTGTTAGACTTCCGTGCAGGCGACGGTATTGGCGCCGAATACCTTGTGGAGACCGACGGCAGCCGTGCTTGGGAAAACGATTACGGACTTCCACGTTTGGGAGCCGCTGTGTATTACGAAAACTTTCATTACAGCGTGCTCGGACATGCACTGTCTAGCGCAATGATAGCCGAGTTTCCGATTGTGAAGAAGCGTTTCTTCGGTATGGATCTGCGTTTCCTCGCTGGTGTGGCGTATCTGACCAAGAAATTCGACAGCGAGAGCAATCCCGAAAACCTGCTTATAGGTTCGCGCTTTTCGGCGTTTTTTGTGTTCGGACCTCAGTTAGAGTTCTTCGCAAACCGTCCGCAGAGGCTGTTGGCAGGATTCAACTTTGTGCATTACAGCAACGGTGCGTTGAAGATGCCAAATCTCGGACTCAACCTGATGCAGTGGCACATAGGCGTTCAGGGTAGGATACGAGAGGAGAAGCCTAAGTTTACCGGCGAACCCCGTCAGACAATTGTGCAAAACAAGTGGCAGAAATACTTTACCGCAGCGTTTGGCGTGCGTGAGAACCAGCAGCCCGAAGGTCCAAAATACTTCATATTGTCCACAACCACAGGCGTTTACCGTACACTTGGCAAACGCACCCGCGCGGGCATAGGTATCGACTTTTTCCGCGACGCTTCGGAGCTTACCAGGCTTGGCAATTTCGGCGTGGAGCATTACGACTTCAGTCCCTACTTGCTTGGTATGCACTTAGCCTACGGATTTTGTTTCGGACGCACCTCCGCCACGTTGCATTTCGGCGGATTCCTTTTCAACGAGATTTACGACGGAGCTGCCATCTACGACCGTGTGGTAATCAATTACAACATAACCACGCACATTATGGCAAACCTCGGACTCCGCACATACTTTATGCGTGCAGAGTACATCGAGTGGGGTGTGGGATATATCTTCTGATTATTTGTTGGCGTTGGCTATGCCGTTGTACACTGCCTGATTGATCAACTTTCTGATTCGGTACTTGTTAAGGTTCTGATTCTTTTCGTCGGGGTACACACGGTTGCTCAAGAATACTATCACAATCTCGTTTTCAGGGTCTACCCATGCGCAAGTGCCTGTGAATCCTGTATGTCCGAATGTCTTAACCGACGCGCTGTCGGCACAATATGCCGATGGATACATATCGAAACCTAACGCGCGACCTGTCTTTGGCTGCTTGGTGGTGAACTGCTTAATGGCGTCGGGCTCAAGATATTTGGTGCGTCCGTAAGTGCCTTTGTTCAAGACCATTTGAAACAACACTCCGAGGTCTTTGGCTGTGGAAAAAATGCCGGCGTTGCCCGACACTCCGCCCAGAATCTCAGCCGAGGGGTCGTGAACGTCGCCTTGCAGAATCTCTCCTGTCCAGAGGTTGGGAGCTGTGGGTGCGAACAGGCTCTTGTCGTAGTAACGTGTTGGATTGTAATGAGTTCGATACATTCCAAGAGGTTTGTAAAAGTTCTTTTGTAGAAAGTCGTCGGCATTGGTTCCGAGCATCTCCTCAGCCATCTTTTGCAGCAGAATCATATTGATGTCGCTGTATTTGTACTCCTTTTTTTCCTCAACCGACAGACGTCGTGTGAAAATATCCACCGAATCGCGCCAAACGTTTTTGAGCCAGAGGTTTTCGCAAATCTTGGTTTCCGCCACGCGCTTGGTGTATTTTTCGGTGAAGAACTCGTCAAACGCCTGTTGTTTAAGGTCGTCGGCGCTTATGCGCTCCACTTTCACCCCTGCGTCTTTGAGCATACGCCGCTTGGTAGAACGGTAGTAAAGAATCTTGGTAAACGGCAGGTAAGGATAGATGCCGCTCTTGTGCTCGAGCAGCAGCCTTACGGGAACGCCGAAAATGGTGCGTTCGGGAATGCCGCGCAAGAAAGTGGTGTCGGTATTGTCGTTGGGATTGATGATTGTGTCGGCGGGAAGGTGGGTCCAGTCGATGGTGGTGTCGCGGAAATATTCGCCTATGTTCTTGTCGAGGTCGAGCATCTTCTTGCCCGAAAGGTGCATCATAATGATGGTGGCAGCGGTGATTTTGGTGAGCGACGCTATGTCGTACATAGTGTTGGTGGTAACTGCCTGCGATGTGGTGTCGTAGGTGTAATGTCCGTAACCCTTGTTGATGAGGATTTTGCCTTTGTATGCCGCAAACACCTGGCAGCCGGGAAAACAGTTTTTGCTGATAGCCATATTGATGATGGAATCAATTGTGTCGCAGTAGCTTGGATTGAAACCTGCAATGTTGAGCGGCAGCGTTTGCAGACGGCACACTTCGATTTTTTTGCCAGTGCCAGCCTTGATGTCGTGAGCCAGCTGCACGGGGGCGCGTCCGTTAACCTCCAAGCTGCCGAACAGAGCCTGTGCCGCAAATTTTCCAGAGGCAAAACCGTTGCCGTAAACCTGTAACAATGAGGAACTTTTGATTTTGTCGAGGTTGTCGGTGTTGCCAAAGTTGATAACGCACGAATGGTTGTTGCGTGTAGCGTTGTTGATTTGTGTTATCACCTTGATGTCGGTAAGCTTGTCGTTTATCAGTATTACGAGGTCTTTGTTGTAGGTCTTTTTGAGAGCCTTCTGCACAGCTTCAAAGTTGTTGTCCACATACTGCATATTGGCGTCGCAGTAGTTGTATTTTTCTGATACAAAGCCTTTTAGGTACGTTCCGCCAATCTGTACTATTTTTAGCTTGGTAACGTCCTTTACAGGAAGGAATCCGAATGTATTGTAAATACAAGTGTTAGAGCCGGTTATGGCTTTCCAAGCAGCAAGTCTGGTTTGCAAGTTGCGTTCGGGACGTTGCGGATGGTTCTCGTCGATCCAGTATTTGAGTTTTACTATCTTATATGCTTTTAAATCAATGATTTTGCGCAATCTTTTGTTTTTCTTCAAAACTTGCTCCACGGTTTTAAGAAAGAGGTGCGGGTCGAAAGATCCCGTGATGATGTCTGCGTTGGAGGCTATGGTGCTGATAATCTCGTCGGCACGGTCGATATGCTTGAATGTGAGCGCATTGTCGGGATATTCGGTGTTGAATTGGCTTTTGAGACGTTTGCCGAGTGTGGCCAACGAGTCGATTGATTTCTTAACAAATGTGCGTCGTGCACGGTCGGTGATTTGGTCGGTAGATGATTGAATCACAACGGTTATGCCGTTCTGCCAGAAAGCCTCGATGGCGGTGCGTGCCTGGGCAGTTTTGGCGAAGAGTTCCTTGTCGGTGGTGCGTGCGTTGATAGAGCTGAAGTCGGCAAAAAATCCCTTCACCGCTGTCACACCTGCCTTTGCAAGCGAGTCGGAGGTCTGTTCCGCCCAAATTCTGAACAGTGCGGTGTCGCGTGTGGTGAGCACAGCTATATGGTTCATATACACCGGCAGGTCGTTGAACGGCTTGTTGATTTCGGTGATGACTATCGGCTTGGGCTGGTCGCTGTGGTGGTGATGGTCGTCCGACAGCTGCGCAATCCTTTGACGTAGCTGGTGAAAGCTGTTGGTTGATAGGCTGATGCCCTGGGGCACGGTCTTGTCGAATGGTGCTTCGGGATTGTCGTCTTCGTAGATATATAGCTGCATTATTTTCTGCTCCATCGACATCCGGTTAAACACCGTGTCGGGCGAAAGAATAGGGTTGAAGTCGTTGTGAATCTCGTTGTTGCTGCAAAAGGCAAACAGCGCGGCTATCAGCGGCAATATCAAAAGTACACGATACAATAATTTGTTTTTCAGAGAATTAACAAGGTTTAGCATTTTTCTTTATTATAAAATAATTTCTTTATTTATTGGGGAATAAATATACTGAATGTTTTACAAAAAGAATACCGTTTCAATAAAAAATAACTAACTATTATCATTATTTGTCGATTTCGAGAAAACAGCCGTCGCCGTAGCTCAGAAATCTGAAATCATTGTCTAACGCATAGTTGTAGATGTTTTTCCAAGCGTTGCCCACCGCCGCCGACACTAATAATAAAAGTGTGCTTTCGGGTTGGTGAAAGTTGGTGATGATGTTGTTGACCACACGGTAGCGGTATCCGGGACAGATCATTATGCCGGTACTTCCTTTGTAAGTGTCTGTGTTGTTGTTGTCTAAGTATTTGATGATGGCGTCGAGCGCAGTTTCCAAATCAGTTTCCTGAGCCATATAGTAGCATTCCCATTGGGCAAGGCTGTCGCATCCGGCATTGTCTAACATCTTGACTCCTAGCCAGTAGAGACTTTCCAACGTGCGCACCGAAGTAGTGCCTACGGCTGTTATCCTGCCTTTGTGGGCAATAATGTCGAGCAGCAGCTGTTTATTCACCGAAAAAAACTCGCGGTGCATCTCGTGCTCGCCTACGGTGGGAGTCTTAACGGGTTTGAACGTGCCTGCGCCCACGTGTAGCGTGAGTTCTCCTATCTGAGTGTCAAGGCTTTGCATCAGCGACTGGGTAAAATGAAGTCCCGCTGTGGGTGCTGCCACCGAACCTTTGAAATGCGAGTATACAGTTTGGTAGTCTTCATTGTCTGATTCCTCGGCTTTTCTATTTAAATAAGGTGGGATAGGAATGCTGCCCGCCGCGTCGATTACCTCTGAGAACGAGTAGCCGCCTGTCCACGAGAATTTTGCAACAATCTCGCCACCAGATACTTCTATCTTTTGAGCAGTGAGCACAGTCTCGCCGTCTTGGCAGGGAATTGTACGGGTAAGGTCGAAATTTTTCCAGCGTTTGAGGTTTCCGGCAAGGCAGCGCCACATGCAGCTCTCCCTTGACGCAAAATTGGTGTCGTAGTCGGCAGGCGTGTGGGGTTCAAGGCAGAAAATCTCTATCCTTGCTCCGTTTTGGGTAAAAAATTCAAGACGTGCCGGTATCACCTTTGTATTGTTAACAATCATCATTCCGTCTTTGGGCAGAAGGCTTCCTATGTTTGAAAAAATAGTTTCAGAAATCTGTTTGTCTTTGTATACCAACAGTTTGCATTTTTCACGCTCTTTGAGTGGAAATTTTGCAATACGGTCGTCGGGCAGGTTGTAGTTGTAGTCCGAAATTGGAATATCGCCGATAGCGTTCATTTTTTTTATTCAGTTATAATTATTTATACAATCGTAATTTATTGATAGTCAGATATTAAAAATGCTCTGACAAATTTTAACAATCTTTATGCCGTATTAGGGCATAAAAGTTCGCAAAAATAATTAACTTTGCGCATCTTAAAAGCAAAAATGTAATGAAATTTAAAAAAGGCGACAAAGTTCGTTTCCTGAACGAAAACGACCACGGCACAGTATCACGTGTATTAGAAAACGGCACAATCATGGTGCTCAACAGCGATGACTTCGAGGTTCCTGCACGCGCAGCCGACCTTATCCTCGACCTGCCTATGACACCTCAGCGCAATTCGCAGCCCGAACCCGAAAAACCTGCGCCCAAGCCGCAGACCACCCAGTCGAAAAATCAGCCAAAGGAACGTAAGTTTGTGGATATCAACGCCGACCACAAAGATGACGACGTGTTTGAGATTCTGTCGGCATTTGTGCCCTCCGACCCAAGCAAGCCAGAGGAGTGCGACCTCGACCTCTATCTTATCAACGACAGTCCTTACCAGCTGGCATACAACTACATAAAGCCCGTGGGACAAGCCTTTGCAATGCATACAGGCATTTTGGAGTCCGACACCAAAGAGTTTTTGGAGACCATTCCGCGTATGGATATCACCAAAATTACTTTCATTAAATTTCAGATTCTCTTTGCCAAAAACGGTTTTGGCAAAATACTTGCTCCTCAGGAATGTGAGGTTAAGATACACGCTGCCAAGTTTTTCCAGCAGGGATATTACAAGAGCAACGACTTTTTCGACGAGAAAGCCGTGGTGGCATCGCTCTACACCAATTCGCCTATCGCAGATGCGGTTAAGACATTGACGGATAACAAAGTACAACACAAAGACACCGCCGAACCCGCACCCAAAAAACAGTCAAAGCCCCAGGGCGACAAGGAGGTTGTAGACCTTCACATGGTGGAGCTGATTGACGACGAACGCGGTATGACTCCCAAAGAAATGCTTGACTATCAGATGGATGTATTTTACAAAAAGATGGACGAATGCATCAAGAATCCGCATATAAAAAAGGTGGTTTTCATACACGGCAAAGGCAACGGCACGTTAAAATTAGAAATAAGAAAGCAACTTGACCGCAAGTATCGCCGTTATACATACCAGGATGCGTCTTTTGAGGAGTACGGAGGAGGGGCAACACTCGTTTATGTGAAATAAAAATTGCCGCAAACCCAAAAAATTACTCAAAAAAAGTTTACAAATAGATTTTTAATCATTACATTTGCTAAATGTTTCTACCAACGATAACAACGAAAGAGATGAAACGGTTAATTACTAATATTATAACTCCGGCGCTGTGCTGTATCGCCTTGCAGTACTGCACGCCCGTCAACAACAACAACAACGGAGAAGGACAGACCAGTGTCAGCAGCCCGGCATCAACTCCCACCGAGATGCTCGACCCCAACCATGGCGCGCTCGTTAAGTTCAACGACAGGCTGTTCAGTGTTCCTTCGCCCATACAGCTCGCCAAGGTGATTCAGGAGATACACCTGCCTTACAACAAGGACCTGCTCAACGACGTAAACAAGTACCAGAGCTACACCACATCATTCAAACAGGCTCTCAACGTGGGCATCTACGGTGCCAACCTAGGATATATCAATGTGTTTGAGCAGCTTCCCGACGCCGCAGCGTATTTCGCCGCCATCCGCGGACTGAGCCAGGAGCTCGGCATCATGAACTCATTCAACGAGGAGACTATGAAACGTATCGAGCGCAACAACGGCAACAAGGATTCGCTCCTTTACATAGCCTCCATAATGTACCGCGAATCCGACCAGTACCTTTTGAACGCCGAACGCAACGAAACCGGCGCGCTCATCATTGCAGGTGGCTGGGTAGAAGGCCTTTATCTCTTGACCCATATCCAACCCGCCGGCGAGGTAAAACCCGAAATCAAGGATCTTATCGGACAGCAGAAGTCTTCGCTCAACAACCTTATCGAAATACTTCGTCCGCACTACGGCAAAGTGTCAAACGATTACGACTCTTTTCTTGAAAAACTTGCCGAATTTGCAGCCATTTTCGACGATGTTGACGTAAAATACACCTACAAGTCGGCAAAAACCGACGAACAGGCCAAGATAACATACGTCGACTGCCAAACCGAGACTCTAATCGACCAGCAGCATATCGAAACAATATCGCGCAAAATCGAGAAACTTAGAAACGAAATCACCGAATAACAGATTTGAAAACAGAACTAAAATTGATTGAAATGAGAAAATCGCTGATTATTACTATATTGCTTACATTGTCGGTGTTCGGATTCCACGATGCCGACGCACAAGCCGACACCTTGATAAATTTCTGTGCCCAGCACATTCCTTCGTCGTACATCAGCGACGGTCAGGTGTATCAGACTGCAATTTCCAAAGACGAAACCGCAGAGTTTCACGTAACCTTCTATGGCGGAACCACATATCGCGTGGCTGCTTGCAGCGGTCTTACCGACGGCAACCTCCTCTTCTTTGTACGCGACAACGATGGAAACGAGATTTTTGCCAATATCGACCACAAGAACGCTCCTTATTGGGATTTCCAGTTTGCTTCCACTGTTGACTGCACCATAGAGGCTATGCTCGACGACTACGCTCCTGAATCGGGGTTCGCTATTCTCTTAATAGGTTTCAAAAACTAATATTCAATTACTTAGATATTATTTCCGCATTATGAGTGAGAGTATCTTAAAAGCGTTAATGCAGCTATTTGCAATAATTGCCGCATCAAAGGCTCAGGCGGAACAGAATAATATTGTCGAAACTTTTCTACGGCACGAACTGTCGTCGGAACTCGTCGACGAGTATATGAACGTCTACAACGGGTTCTACAACCAGTACCGTGGCAAGCAGACCAACGACAGCAAGAAGAAAAAAGCCTTATCGGTAAGCAGCACCAAGATTCTGGTTATCTGCAACGTTATCAACAAGGAACTTGTTCAGCGGCAGAAGATTATCGTGCTGGTTCGTCTGTTGGAGTTTATCAGTAGCGACCGCAACGACGAGGTGTCGCAGCAGGAGCTCGAGTTTGTGGAGACTGTGGCCGAGAACATCTTTATTCCCGACGAGGAGTACAGGGCTATTCTCGACTTCGTGTTCAACTCGTCGCACAAGCTGCCCGAAGGCGACAATATTTTGCTCGTAGACAACAACCACACGTCGCCCAGCGACCAGCTGAAACATATCTACAGCGAAAACCTCACTGGACGCATCATCGTGTTCGCCGTCAAGTCGGTGAATATGTACCTGTTTGTGTTCCAGGGTATTAAGGAACTTATCCTCAACGGTCAGGTGCTTAATCCAAACCGTGTGCATGTGCTTTCGGCAGGCTCGTCGATTCGTGGCGGCAAGATTAAGCCTATATATTACAGCGACATAGTTTCCACATACAACTACGACAAGACCAAGGCGAATATCGTTTTTGAGGTCAACCGTCTGGAATACAAGTTTAACAACGGCGCAGTGGGTCTCCACAGTATGAGCTTCCTCGAAAAGAGCGGCAAGATTGTGGGCATTATGGGTGCGTCGGGCGCAGGCAAGACAACATTGCTCAATGTGCTCAACGGCAACCTGAAACCATCGTCGGGCGAGGTGCTTGTCAACGGTATCAACGTGCACCGCAACAAGGGCGAGCTCGACGGACTTATCGGATACGTGTCGCAAGACGACCTTTTGATTGAGGAACTCACTGTATTTCAGAATCTTTATTACAGCGCAAAGCAGTGTTTCGACAATTATTCGCATTTTCAGCTCTACCGCACGGTGCTCAAGATGCTCAAGAACCTCGGACTCTACGAAATCCGCAACATGCGCGTGGGCAATCCCCTCAACAAGCGTATCAGCGGCGGACAGCGCAAACGTCTCAACATAGCACTCGAACTTATCCGCGAACCATCCATCCTGTTTTTGGACGAACCTACTTCGGGTCTCTCTTCGCGCGATTCCGAAAATATTTTAGACTTGCTCAAGGAGCTTACCATCAAGGGCAAACTCGTGTTTGTGGTTATCCATCAGCCCTCGAGCGAGATTTTCAAGATGTTCGACCGTCTTATAATTCTCGACACCGGAGGTTACCTCATTTATACAGGTGACCCTGTTGAGAGCATATCATATTTCAAGAGCAAAATCCGTCAGGCCAACTGGAACGACAGCGAATGCCCCGTCTGCGGTAATGTCAACTCCGAGCAGATTTTCAACATCGTGGAGAGCCGCATCGTCGACGAGTATGGCAACGCCACGCAAACCCGCAAGATTTCGCCCAAGGAGTGGTGCGACTATTTCAACGAGGAAACCGGCAAGGAACGGAAGCACTCGGTGCTTGTGAAGCGTCTGCCCGAAATCAATTTCAAGATTCCGGGATTTTTCAAGCAGTTCTCCATCTTTGTGAAACGCGACGTGCTTGCCAAGCTCAGCAACGCGCAGTATATGCTTATCAACTTTTTGGAGGCTCCGTTGCTGGCGCTGTTGCTCACCTTTATAATTAAGTATCGCAATATTTCGCGCGACAATCTCGACGGATACGTATTTCTCAACAACAGCAACCTGCCTGTTTATCTATTTATGGCGGTGATAGTGGCTCTCTTTGTGGGACTTACCGTGAGTGCGCAGGAGATTATCAAAGACCGGAAAATACTCAAACGGGAGGCGTTTCTTAACCTCAACAAGGGGGCGTATCTCTTGTCGAAAGTGGTGATATTGCTGTTTCTCTCTGCTTTCCAGGCATTTACGTTTGTGCTCATAGGCAATTCGGTACTCGAAATTCACGACCAGTATTTCAAGTATTGGCTTATGCTATTTGCCGTATGGGTGAATGCCAACATTATGGGTCTGAACATTTCGGACGGATTTAAAACTACGGTAACTATCTATATATTAATACCTTTCTTGATAATTCCGCAGATTATCCTCAGCGGCGTGCTTGTAAGTTTCGACAAGCTTAACCCCACAATTTCGAGTCCCGGCAAGATTCCGTTTTATGGCGAAATATTTATTGCCCGTTGGGCTTACGAGGGCTTGTCGGTGGAACAGTTTATCAACAACGAATACGAGCGTCCTCTCTACCAGTACGAGAAAGATATGCAGAACGCACTGATTAAGAGAGATTTCTGGCTTACCATACTCGACAACAAGCTCAACGCCTACGAGCGCAACAAGGACAATCCCGACCGCGCCGCCGACATCCGCAACGACTTGCTCACCATCCGCAACGAGATAGCCAACGAGATGGAAGACAATCCTCAGGTGAAGCCCACTTTTGAGTTGGACAAGATTACGCCCGAGACCATGGACGACGGTCTGCTCAAACGTCTTAGGATTTATTTCGGACAACTTCGCTCGCTATATATCAAGCAGTTTAAGACAGCATCCAAAAATAAGGACGAGTATATCCAGCGTCAGCAGTCAACGCCCGAACTCAAGGAGCAGTATCTCGATCTCAAACGCCGTTACCACAACGACGCTCTTGCCGACTTTGTAACCAACAACCGTGAGACCGAGCGTGTAATAGAATACAACAACCATCTTTACCAGAAGGCGTCGCCGATTTACCTCGACCCACGCAGCAAGTTTCTCCGTGCCCATTTCTACGCACCGCGCAAACGCCTGGGCAACTACTATATAGAAACATACTGGCTAAATCTCGCCGTTATCTGGGGTATGAGTATTTTGCTCTATGTGCTTCTGTATTACGGAGTTCTGCGTAGGATACTCAATAGCAGCGAAAGCATCTCGCGCGACTACAAAGACAAGCACGAGGCCAAGATTAAGCAGAAGGGCAACGAGGCTTCGGTATCTAACCGCAAGCGCCGCCGCTCGTTCCAAGACCTCAGAATTTGGAGATAAAAATTTATTATTATTTATATCATACTACAATGAACAAGAAATTATTTGTATTAGCCGCCGCCGTATTGCTTGGCGTGTCGGTATCGTGCAACCGCGCCAAAAAAGCCGACAAAATGGCCGAGACTCTCACTTTTCAGTCTGCCAAGTTCGACACCATTGTAAATCTCGTGAAGGACGAC
>JAGCNK010000183.1 GCA_017645985.1 Bacteroidales bacterium
CTTAACTGTCTGCGCATAAACTCTTGAACGTGTGCCGTTTACAGTTTTCAATGTTACATAGTAAGTGCCAGGGGCGGTGTAAGTGGCGCGGGCGTTAAAGTCGTAGGAGGTTTTGCCGTTGCCAAAATTCCACACACAGTAGTCGGCGTTGATCGAACGGTTGGCAAAATGCACAGTGCACGGAGCGCATCCCTCAACAATGTCGGAAACAAACTCGGCAGAGAAGTCAACCTCGGCATAAGAGGTTTCGGGAAAAACATTTTCGCTGGTTTCGCTGTCGGGCTGCTGACGTTTGGCTATGGGCTGTGCGTTGTCGGCAAAGAAATCGGCAACTGAAGCGTCGCCGTCTTGCACCACAGGGTTCTGAGGCTGGATTAACACCTTGTGGTCGTATTCGTGACGAGATGGAGCGTTGATGATAAGCACCTTGCGCTGCGACACAGTGATATTCTTGCTGCCAGATTCTGCGCTCTGAATGGTTATCGGTTCGTCGGTATCGCTCAGGGCAAAACTACCAGCAAGTCCTGCAATCAGCAGCACAGCCGAAAGATAATATATATTCACACGCTTAGGGTAGAACCTGAAAAAACTCTTCCAGGCCACCTCGCTGCTAATCTTCTGCCAAGCCTCCTCTGGGGGCTCGGTTTCGTAACGCTCAAATGCGTTTTTAAATAATTCTTCGGGACTACTCATCTCTGCCTCCGATTTTTTGTAGTTCGTTAAGTCTTTTAATAATAAATTTTCGAGCGCGGAGAAACTGTGTCTTGCTGGTGTTGATGTCGATACCGAGCATTTCAGCAATCTCTCTGTGCTTCAGGCCCTCCACGGCAAAAAGGTTGAAAACCATCTTGTATCCCTGCGGCAGCTGGTCGATAACATTGAGCAGCTCTTCGTGCGTGAAATCCGCGCGGTCGAAACTTTCGTTTTCGGCTGGGATGTCGTACATCTCGTCCACGTCGTAATGGTGCCGGTGCTTGAGATTCTTGTGGTAGTTGGTGATGGCGGTGTTGATCACAATCCGTTTCATCCAACCCTCGAAAGAGCCTTGGGCGGCGTAGTCCTTGATGCTGAGAAAGATTTTTACAAACGCCTCTTGCAGTATGTCCTGTGCCGCCGGTCGGTCGGGAGCATAACGAAGACAAATACCCATCAAAAGAGCCGCGTACTTACGATAAAGTTCTTTCTGGGCTGAGGGCTCGCCTTGTATGCATCTACTTATTAGTTGTTCTTCTCCGACCATAACATTGTCTTTATATCAGACCACAAAAATAATCAATTGGTTGCAGAGGTGAAGAAAAAAGTTTTAAAAATCTATCGAACAGGAAACCAAATCATCGTAACTAATTAAGCGCGATGGATGTGCTTGCCACTGGTGCGCCCATAAACACCGATGCCGAATGGTCGAACAGAGAGCTGTCGTCGGTGGTGTAGTAATTGATAGATGAGTTTTTGGAAAGCCTGGCGTCCATATCTGGGTGGCGGAGAAGGTACTCCTGAAGGCTGTGCGCCACTATCTCGTTCTGCTTAACGATATGTACCGATGGAGGCAGAAATTTTTTGAAACTATTGATCAGCAGCGGATAATGCGTGCAGCCGAGCACTATGGTGTCGATTTCGGGATCTTGAGCGAACAATAGGTTGAGATATTTCTCCACAAAAAAATCTGCGCCCGGGGTGTCTATCTCGTTGTTTTCTACAATGGGAACGAGCATAGGACAAGCCTGCTGAAAAATCTTGATTTCGGGAAAAAGCTTTGCCGTTTCTAAAATGTAGGATTGTGAGTTGACCGTGCCGGCAGTGCCGAGAATGCCTACTTTGTTTGTTCTGGTAATGCCGCCGAGAGCCTCTGCCGTGGGACGAATAATGCCTAGCACACGGTTCTGAGGGCAATCCTTGGCAAGATACTCCTGCTGAATAGTGCGCAGAGCCTTGGCGGAGGCGGTGTTGCAGGCAAGCACCACAAGCGGACAGCCGAGTTGGAAAAGTTTCTTAACAGCCTGCAAGGTGTAGTTGTATACAGTGGCAAATGAGCGCGACCCGTAAGGAGCGCGGGCGTTGTCGCCAAGAAAAACATAGTCGTAGCCAGGCATCCGCTCCACAATCTTTTTGAGGATAGTGAGTCCGCCGAATCCCGAATCAAAAACTCCTATAGGTGCCGAATTGCTCATCCACAATATAATAAGGGGAACAAGACAGACCAGCCGCCTTATTCCCCGAAAGTTTCATATTATCAATAAATTAGATACCGAGTTCTTTTTTAACAGCGTTTGTAAGGTCGGTGCTGAGTTCGGTATTGATAAAGAGCACGCCGTTTTTGTCGAAAATGTAGATGTAGCCTCCTGTTGTAGCCACTTTTTTAACTGCATTGTCGATTTTGTCCATGATGGGTGCGTAGAGTTCTTTCTGCTTGTTCTGGAGCGAAACCTGTGCGTTTTGCTCAAATTTCTGAATACGCTCCTGAAGCTGCATAATTTCCTGATACTTATCGGCTTTGATAGCCTCGCTCCATTTTTCTACTGCCTGGGGAGCAAGGTTCTCATTTTCCTGGAAAGCCTGTACCTTGGCCTGATATTCCTGACCCATAGCCTGATACTGAGTGTCGAATTTCTTAGATTCGTTTTCCAAAGCGGTTTGAGCGGCCTTAGTGTCGGGGAGTGCTTGAATAATGGCCTCACTGTCGATATGTCCGAATTTCTGGGCGGATGCGCTCTGCACGCCGCACAATGTAATTAACGAAATTGCTAATGCTATTATCTTTTTCATCTTAGAATTTATAAGTAATGTTATTTAATGATTTTGTTCAAAACTTCGTCAGACTCGTCGTACTTTTCGTTGGCGTAGATGATGTCGCCTGTCACCTTGTCGAAAATGTAGTCGTAACCAGCGTCGGCTGCCACGCTCTTGAGTGCGTTGTACACATTGTCCTGGATAGGTTTGATAAGTTCCTGGCGTTTTTTGGCAAGTTCGCCGTTAGAGCCGAAGTATTTTTTCTGAAGCTCTTTGGCCTCTTTTTCCTTGGCTATGATCTCGTCCTCGCGTTTCTGCTTGGTGGCGTCGGGAAGAATGTCAACTTCGGCCTGGTACTTTTTGTACATCTCGTCGAGTTCGTTGAATTTTTTCTCCACTTCGGTTTGCCAATCTTTTGAGAGATTGTCGAGTTTGGTTTGTGCCTGCTGGTAAGCCGGAATTTTACCTAAGATATATTCGGTGTCAACATGGGCAAACTTCTGAGCAAATGTGGTGGCGCTAATGAGCGCAGCTGCTAATAGTAAAAATAATCTTTTCATATTCTTCAAATTTTTGAGGTTATAAAATTCGTTTTATTCTATTGTTGTTTTGTTTTACGTATTTAGTAATGGTTTAGCCGTTAAAAACTATGTTATAAAGTTAAAAAACCTTAGAAGCTCTGTCCCATAGTAAACTGGAATGTGCTTCCGCTAACCTGATACTTGCCGTCTTTCATCACCTTGTCGAATCCCCAGCCCCAGTCGAGACCGAGCATACCCAGCATCGACATAAACACTCTCACGCCCACGCCCGCCGAACGGTAGATGTTGAACGGCTGCAGCTGGTTGATCTCTTTCCAACAGTTGCCGCCCTCCATAAAGGCGAGTCCGAAGATGGTGGCAGATTCGTTGAGTGTGACGGGATAGCGCACCTCCATAGTGTATTTCACATACGAGTTGCCTCCCGAAGAGATTGTTTCAGCATCGTATCCGCGCATACCCACAACGTCTTTGCCGTAGGTGTAGTAGTTCATACCGTCGCCACCCATCGTGAATCCCTGGAAAGGCGAGTAGCCGAGGGCGCGGGTAAAGAATCCGCTGATACCGATGGCAAGTTTGGTGTGAAGTACAAGGTCGCCGACAAGGGGCGTGAAGGTCTTGGCCTCGAATCCCCATTTGTGATACTCCACCCATTTCCATTTGATAGAGTCGGCGATAGTGGTGTAATCCTTGCCGTTGAACTTGGAGTACGGAGGAGTGATGTCTAACGACAGCGAGAACGAAGAACCGCGGCGCGAATAGATGGGCGCGTCGATGCTGTTTCGCGAGAACACTGTACGCAGAGCCACCTCGTTGGCCACACCGTCGGCGTCAAGTCCGTCGAAATATGGATAGTTTTGCAGTTTGTAGCGTTTGTACTGAATCTCCTCGTAAAGCTGGAAGTTGTTGTCGGGCCATTTCAAACGGCGACCGAAACCTACCGCGCCACCGATCACCTGCATACGGTAGTTCAAGTAGCTGGAATAGTGGAGATAGTTGACGTCGGTGTAATAGAAGCTTACCGAGAGAGAGTTGCGCCTGCGTCCGCCGAGCCAGGGCTCAACAAACGAAACACTGTATGTCTGATAGTATTTACCGTTGCTCTGGAACGAGAGGCTGAGCTTCTGACCGTCGCCGCCAGGAAGCGGACGCCAAGAGCTCTTGTCGAAAAAGTTGCGTGTGGAGAAGTTGTTGAACGATACGCCGAGACGTCCCACAAACGAGCCGCCGCCCCATCCTGCCGAAAGTTCAAACTGGTCGTTTCCTTTCTCGGTGAGCGAGTAGTTGATGTCCACGGTGCTGTTGTTGTAGTCGGGCACAGGCGAGGGCACGAGTTTCTCCGGGTCGAAGTTGCCGAGGTTGGCAAGCTCGCGCACTGAGTTGATAATGTCGGTACGGCTGAACAGTTCGCCCGGGAGCGTGTAAAGCTCGCGGCGTGCCACATGGTCGTTGGTGCGGGTGTTGCCAGAGATGTTGATGCGGTTGATATACGCCTGAGGACCTTCCACAATCATAATTTCCACGTCGATAGAGTCGTTGATAACGGCTGTTTCGCGAGGCATGGCACGGAAAAAGAGGTATCCGTCGTCGAGGTATACGTTGCCCACGGCGTCGAGGTCGTTGTTAAGACGGTCGTCTAAGCGGTTCTGGTCGTAAAGGTCGCCCTTCTTGATGTCGAGCTTGCGCTGAAGAAGGTCGCTCGAATACTTGGTGTTGCCCACCCAGGAGATTGAGCGGTAATAGTATTGGTGTCCCTCTTCAAGGTTGATTTTTACTCCTACGAGTTTGTCGTCGATGCGGTAAACCGAGTCGCTAAGTATCTGGGCGTCGCGGTAGCCGTACTTGTTGAACTTCTTGATAAGCGTCACCTTGTCGTCCTCAAATTTGGAGCGGACAAACTTAGAGGGTTTGAACATTCCGTACCAGCGTTTCTGCTTGGTGTTTTTGAGGGCTTTGCGCACCTTCCTGTCGGTAAACTGCACGTTGCCTTCGGGCACAATCTCGCGGATTTTCACCTTGTGACCCTTGTCCACGTTGATAATCAGCTTAACCACATTCTGCATCATGGTGTCGTTTACTTGCGAAATTCGCACGTCCACATTGTAGTAGCCTTTTTCGTAAAAATGTCCCTCGATGATATTCTTGGTGTTGGTGATAACGTGCTCGGTAACCTTGGTGCCGGGTGTGAGCTTCACTTTTTCGCTGATGTCGTTTTTCTCGCCGTTCCTTACTCCACGGTACTCCACTTTCGAAAGCTTGGGACGCTCTTCAAGTTTGATGTCGAGATATACGTTGTCGCCTGAAATAGAGGTGATTCCGATGCTGACGTCAGAAAAAAGACCTTGTTTCCAAAGTTTCTCGATACTGCGCGAAATCTGGTCGCCGGGAATTTTGATGCTCTGTCCCACTTTCAAGCCCGAAATCTGCACGATAGCCTGTTTGTTGAGAAACTTGACACCCGAAACAGTGATTCCGCCAATGATATACTCTTTTGGTGTGGTGTTGTAGTTGAAACTGTTTTGCTGAGCGCTGGCCGACAAAAAAGATGTCAACAAAAATATAATAAGAAGCAGTCTGCTTTTCATCTGAAATGGTATAATATATAGTAAGTAAAGTTATCTTTAAAAACACTCATCTCAAAAACGAGCGTGCAAATCTACACAAATTATTTCAAACTTGCAATTTGTTGCGAAGTTTTCCCAAATCTTCTTTCGCGCTGCTGGTATTGGTACACCGCCTCAAAGAAATCCTCTTTGCCGAAATCGGGCCACAGCACATCTGTAAAATAAAGCTCGGAATAAGAAATCTGCCACAAGAGGAAGTTTGAAATACGCAGCTCACCGCTTGTACGCACAAGCAGTTCGGGATCTGGTATATCCTTGGTGTACAAATAGTTTGAAAAATCCTCTTCGGTAATAGAGTCGATATCAAAAGGCTGTTCCTCATATTTGCGGAGCAGCTGCTTGGTGGCGTTGAGAATCTCGGAACGGCTGCCGTAGCTCAGAGCTATTACCACTGTAAGACCCGTGTTTTTCTGCGACTTGAGCACGGCGTCGTTTACATGCGAGAATACTTCGTCGGGCAGCATCGATGTGTCGCCTATAATTCTCAGGCGTATGTTGTTTTTGATCAAATCTTCAAACTGCGACGCGATAGAACGCATCAGGAGCGCCATCAGTCCCGCCACCTCGTCTTTTGGGCGGTTCCAGTTCTCCATCGAAAAAGCGTAGAGGGTTATATACTTGACTCCTATCTCGGCGGCGGCTTCCACCACCGTGCGTGCGGCTTTTGCGCCCTGCGAGTGTCCTTCTAATCTGTCTTTGCCTCTGAGTGCAGCCCAACGTCCGTTGCCGTCCATTATCACTGCCACATGCTGCGGAATTCTTTTGGTGTCGAGTTTTTCTTTTGTTGACATTATTATTGTGTTTTATCTATATGCGCTGCAGCTCTTCGACCCCTTGGTTGAGCTTATCTGGAACGCCAACGAAACGCCTAAGAACGCGTACATGTCGGTGTTGCCAAGAAACGAACGCTGCTTGGTGTACTCCACGCCGTACTGTGGATCGTAAAGGTCGTCGTCGATATGGTCGAGCATATCGGTAAAGAGCTTGCGGTACTTCCATTCGATCGTGGCGGTGAAACGTTCGGTGGGACTTATCTTCACTCCCACTCCAAAAGGTATGCACAGCTGCAATCCCTCGTGAGGAAACGAGCCTATCGCCAATCCGGGACCGGCGGCTATAAACGGGGTGGCATATTTGTTTTTTGAACCTTTGATTAACGGCAAGAAATTAAACTCCATCTGCAACGCCAGCTCAATCACCTCGTTTTCAAACTTGGCGTTGCGGGCATTCTGGTACGGATTGTCGAAATCTGCATCGGCTCCGATAAATTTAAGCCTCAATGCCTCGAAAGCCAACGCAAAACGCGGACTGAATCCGTGGCGTATCATTGCGCCGAAGGCTATCTGAGGATTATAAAAGGGCTTTACGGGGCATATTTCGCCGTTGTAGTAGCAGCAGCCTCCCATCAATCCTATCTCGTCGAACTGAGGCGAACGGCCATGCTGGGCGGATGCACCCACTGATACCATCGATAATATAAATATTACTGACAATTGTTTCAAAGCCTGATGTAATTTTGGTGCAAATATAGATGAAACTTTGCTGCCGCAGTATTTAAAAAAACTTAAAAATGTACTCATAGGGCGAAAGTGTTAACGGGTTAATTACTGTTTGATTATAAAACTTGTTTTGAGTAGATTTATTGTAAATACATTACCTATCTTTTACTACAAGTTTTACGAAATCAACGTGAATAGGGTTTTCGTCTACGGGTTTTTCTAAGCGAATTGGGAAAAAACTTTTTGTCTTGATCCACGAGGCTATGCTGTCCATCCACATAGTGCCAGCCGGACGGTCGGGATGAACCGCGTCGCCTTTGATACGGGTAAAATGAAGATATTTGGAGAGGAAGAACTGACGCGGACCGAATTTTTTCATCAGCATATTGTTGATGCCGGTGTCCTCCTTCCAGTTGGGCGGACCTATCCAGATGGTGGGAATGCCGTGGGTCTGCGGAATTATCCTGTCCACAAAGTCAACCCTGTCCATAGCGTTGCGCACAAACATCTCGTTGGCGCCAATGACAAAAAGTATGTAGGTGGGCTTGTAGAGGTTGACAAAATATTCGAGCGTGTCGCTCATGGCGTATGTCTCGGTAGTGGCGCTCACCCAGGTCACAACGTTGAGGTTGTGGTGGTTGTAGTTGCAGTAGTTTTGCACACGAAACATCAGCGAATATGCCATACTGTCGCCAATGAGCAGAATATTCTGGGTGGTGGTGTCGGTGGAAGGAATTGTATCACGGTAGTTTTCAAACACTTGCGACACTGCCGAACGTTGCGCGGTGCGCTCCGCCAAATATTCGATGTATATATATATAAAGGTGCATGCCGCTATCAATGCCGCCGCCACCAGTAAGAATGTCTTTGCATGTTTCATAGTAGTGAGATTAATTGTCTATTAGTCTGTTTTTTACACCTATCACCAAAATGTCGTCGGTCTGCTGGCGTCCGTTTTTCCACGCCTCCAACGCCTCGCCGAGCAAGTCGGGCTGACGAGCCATAGGTGTGTCTTGAATGCTTATGATTAGTTTTTTGAGATTTTCCTGCATATACTTACGACCCTTGTCGCCGCCGAGCTGGTCTTGGAAACCGTCGGAAAACATATACAGCGACATTCCTGGCTTGTTTTGAATCACATGGTTGGTAAACACAGAGTCGATGCTGTCGGCAAACGACGCGCCAATGGAGTAAATGTCGCCCTGAATCTCGCTGCATTCACCCTGGCAAATTGTAAGCACTGTGTGGTTGGCGGCTGCCACGGTTATCTCGTTGCTCTCGTTGTCGAAACGGCAGAGCGAAACGTCCATACCCTGGTCTGAGGTGTCGTGCTCCGAATCGTGCGACCACGCCTTGATAATCTCCACATTCATCAAACGGAGTATCTCTGCGGGACTCTCCACACGCTTTTTATTCACAAAGTCGTTGAGCAGCGAATTGGCCACCACGCTCATAAACGCACCCTGCACGCTGTGTCCCACGCAGTCGATAACGGCAAGATAGCGGTAACGGCCGGTGTCGGAAAACCAGTAAAAGTCGCCGCTCACCACGTCGCGGGGCTCAAAGAACACAAAGCTCTCTTCAAAATAGTTGTTGATCATACGCCTCTTGGGGAGCATCGCCTTCTGAATACGGCTGGCGGAACTTATGCTGTCGATTATCTGATTGTTTTTGCGTTCAAGCTCGTTGCGCTGCTCCTCTATCTGCTTGGTCTTGTTGTTGAGCAGGCGGTTTTGGAGCTTCACAGTTTCGTAAGTGTCGCTGAGCTCGGCATTTGCGGTTTCAAGACGTCGGTTGGCGCGGTTGCGGTCGCGGAGAAACTTGGCCATCAACGCCAGCAGCACCAGAAACACCGAAATCACTATCACTGCGGTAGTCTTGAAACGTTCGGCGGCGGCAATCTCGTTTTCTTTCTGGCGGATTTTCAACTCGGCTATCTCGCGGTCGCGTCCCAAAAGCTGCATCTCGAGACGCATCTGATTGTTGAGCATCTCCACACGGTAGAGCGAGTCAAGAGTTCTCTGCTGCTTGACTTCGAGCACGTGTAGCTTGTGATCCTTGGCTACGACCTCGCTCTCGGCACGCAGAAGCTCGTCCTGAGTGCTTTTCTTAGCCTTGAAAAGTTCCTGCTCGTTGATTCCGCTTTCAGAATCGCGGTACAGACGGGCGTATTCGTTGCTCTTTTCGGTGTCGCCCATATCGGCATATATCTGCGACGCAATCTGGCAGCAGCGGCATATAAGCAGATTGTTTTTGATGCCGTAAGCCAGCTCGAGAGCCTCCATAATGTATTCCAACGCCCTGTTGTAGTTTTTTTGCGACATAAGCACTGCCGCCGAATTGATGAGCGACGTCACAGTCTCCTTCGAAAGGCTGGCTGCACGGGCAAGCTTGACGCCCTCGAGAGCAAAATGCAGAGCCTCGTCGTATTTCTGCTGCTCGCAGTATATGATGCTGAGATAGTCGTTGATATTGATCTCGCTCTTGGTGTCGCCGATGGAACATGCGGTGGCGGCGGCTCCCTTGAGATGAGTGAGAGCCTCGTTGTAACTTTTCGAATACCAATAAACGAGTGCGAGGTTGATACGCGACGTAACAATATCATGCTGGTTTCCGCTCTCCACGGCACGCAGATATTCGGCACGGCTGTCTTCGATATCCGAAAAATCAGCACGTGGAGGCTCCTGCGCGATGGTGAGCTGAGCCAGTAACATCGCAAATAATATAAATACTAACCTCGACACAAAATTATCATTTATTCTCAATCACAAAGTTAAAAAAAAAGCATTACAAAAGTAAAAAAACAGCGCATAAAAAATAAAAAAGGCGTACGAAAAACAACAACAAAAAATTTTTTTCGGAAAAAATTGGCATAATAACAAAAAGTTTACTAATTTCGTAGGCTGAAAAAATGGTAAAAACATAAACAAAAACAACAACAGCAATATGGATTTACACGAATATCAGGGCAAGATTATACTCCGCAAATTCGGAGTGGCCGTACCCGAAGGTATAGTGGCAGAGACCCCCGAGCAGGCGGTAGAAGCCGCCAAGAAACTGCAAGAGACCACCGGCACACAATCGTGGGCTATCAAGGCGCAGGTACACGCCGGCGGACGCGGCAAAGCGGGCGGCGTAAAAATTGCAAAAACTCTTGAAGAAGTAGCTACATACGCAAACCAGATAATAGGTATGACTTTGGTAACAAAGCAGACCGGCGCAGCTGGAAAGCTTGTACGCAAGGTGCTTGTTGAGCAGAGCATATACTATCCCAACGCAGAAGGCAAGGTTGACGTGGCCGAATACTATATGAGCATACTGCTCAACCGCGCTACCGGACGCAATATCATTATGTACTCGCCCAAAGGCGGTATGAACATCGAGGAAGTGGCTGAGCAGACTCCCGAACTGATTTTCAAAGAGGAGATCAACCCCGCCACCGGCATCCTCCCGTTCCAGGCTGCACGCATAGCATTCAACCTCGGACTCAGCGGCAACGCTTTGAAAAATATGAAAAAGTTTGCCACTGGTCTTTACAACGCATACATCAAGAGCGACTCGTCGATGATGGAAATCAACCCCGTGTTCAAGACATCAGACGACCTCATCCTCGCTGCCGACTGCAAGGTTAAAATCGACGACAACGCACTCTTCCGTCAGAAAGAGTTTGCCGAAATGCGCGACATCACCGAAGAGGCTCCCACAGAGGTGGAGGCTGGACAATACGGTCTCAACCTTGTAAAACTCGACGGCAACATCGGCTGTATGGTCAACGGCGCAGGCTTGGCAATGGCTACAATGGACATAATCAAGCTTTCGGGCGGCGACCCTGCCAACTTCCTCGACGTAGGTGGCACAGCCAGCGCAGAGACTGTTGAGGCTGCATTCCGCATCATTATGAAAGACCCGAATGTAAAAGCTATTCTCGTTAACATATTCGGCGGCATCGTTCGCTGCGACCGCGTGGCCAACGGTGTGGTAGAGGCTTACAAAAAAATCGGCAACATCCAGATACCGATCATCGTTCGTCTGCAAGGCACCAACGCTATCGAGGCTAAAAAGATTATCGACGAATCAGGACTCAAGGTTATGTCGGCAATCACATTCGAAGAGGCTGCTCAGCTGGTAAGCAAGGTTGTGGCATAAGTCTCAATTAAGAGAGTCAATTCATTTATATGCTCCATAGTCATTCCGGTGGGGACGTGAGTCCTCGCCGGATTTTTTTTATGCGTACATCAAAGGGTAAAAGAGAGCCTACAGAATACACAAAAAAAATCCATGCGTCGATACCTTGTACCGCGCATGGATTGGCAATATCTTCAACAACAATCTGTTACTTGCTCTTTCCTACAAAAGATAGGATACCTACGGCGCAACCCTTCTTGTCGCCCATACCGGGTTTGAATCGGATTGACACGTAGTACATAGCGGTTTTCTGGCAGATGAAGTCGAACGACTTAGCGTCAGTTTTGTCCGCTTTGTTGAAAGTAGTACCCAACGGATTAGAGTTTTCGGGGTGTGCGCTGTCGTAGAGAGTGAGCACCACCTGCTCTTGGTAGCCGTCGGGAGCACAAAGACTGAATCTATACTGTGTGCCTTTGTTAAGAACCACTGTGAACTTCATTCCAGTCTCGTCGGATGGACTCTCGCGTTTGAGCTTGGTATTGAAATCACGAAGGAAAATGGCCTTTTCAGTCTGTGTTGCGCATTGATAAACAAGCTGTTGTTTGCATTGTGCATCAGCTGTAGTAGCTTGTCCGAAACACAAAATTGCAAAAACTAATATAATAAACAGTCTTCTCATATTATAAAGCAATTAATTTATTACGAATTTTTTCTGTTGTTGTTATTATTTCCTGTAATTCTTCTTTCGACATTGTTATTATACTTCTGTCGTTTTGTATTACAACTAACGAACCATTTATTGTTTTTGTTTCCGGCTCGCCCACTTCATAAGATATTTTAACAAAATCGAAAACGTCTTTTAACTCCTCCATATACTGAACCAAGTGTTCAAAATCCTTGCCATGAAACATTTTTAGGATCGGTAAAAGCTGATTCAGAATAGTTTTCTGTTCGCCGATACGGTCTTTGAAGTCTTCGCTGTACTGGTCTTTTGCCACCTGGGTTATCAGGTAAAGCGACTCAACCCATACTCCGGTCACTAGCAGTGCGCTGAGGTTGCTGCGCTGGTTGTTGCGAAGGTGCTCGTCCATCTTCTGGTAGCTCTGCGTACTCATAATCAGGAGCGAGTCGATATTGTCGTCGGATGTGGCAAGGCGTTTGAGAAGCTGGAAGTCGAAAAACTGTCCGACTTTCAAATCTTCAGAAATGCTGCGTATCTGCACAAGGTAGTCGATAATAAGCGAAGTCTTGGAATAGACATTGAGATAACCTAAGTCGGCACTGAGAAAACCTAATCCAAGTGCTTTCTTAAAACTTGTGGTGTAGTCTTTCACCACGTCGGGATTAATCAGATACTTGGGCGAAAACGGCACTTCGGAACTCTGTATCATTGCGGCCATCTCCACAGGAGAGGAGAAACTCGAAATAATCTCGTTCATGGCCTGCGAATCAAAGTTGACATCCGTAACCATACCTTCTTCCTCATGGTATTCAAGATGCCCGTCGTCGCCGCCGCACCCGCCGCAGCTGAACTGCATCATGGCGGTTGCCGCTACTATTAACGATATGTACCATTTCTTATGCATAATTGCTCGTAGGTTTAATTCTTTTCTTGTTCAAATGTATTAAAAATTTTGCAATAGTAGACACTTTTTTTCAACAAAAAAGGATTTATTTTAATCATTTTTTTTGTCATTGTCCGCACTATGCTCTATATCAATATTTTGTGAGTTATTATTTTCTGTCTCTGTTGAAGGAGTTTCTGTTTTTTCCTCCATCGGTGGCTGCGGCTGCTCAGGTTTTTCTTCCTTTACAGGCTGCGGCTGTTCGGGTTTTTCTTCCTTGGGCTCGCGGTCGGGACGCTCTATTCTGGGCAGACGTCTTTCGCGGTCGCCTCTGTCGGGACGTTCTATCCTTGGCAATCGTCCTTCCCGTTCGGGTCTTTCAGGACGCTCGGGTCTTTCAGGACGCTCTGGTCTTTCGGGTCTCTCGGGACGTTCCAATCGTTCACGTTTTTCGGCTCGCTCATCTCTCGACGGACGCTCGGGACGTTCGAGTCTCTCAGCACGCTCAGGACGCTCTGCCTTTTCAGGGCGCTCGGCCTTTTCGGGATGTTCTGCCTTATCGGCTACTTTTGATGCTTTTTCGGCTTTTAGCAATTTCTGAATCTCTTTGTTTTTCTGACGCTCAATAAACTTCTTCAACAACGGTATATTACCAAAGTTGATTTTGCCTGCCCACTCTATCACACGTTTCAACACGTCGAAATAAAGTGTAATATAGCAAAGAAGACTCATCAGCCAAATAACTACTATATTAAAATAAAAGGTGTCGTAGTATTTTCCCATAAACCACTTGCGCGGAGCATAGAAATGCGAGCGGAATCCGAACCACGTAGAGTTGTCGGCATCAAGGAAAATAGGATCCTGCTGCTGTATGAGGTGGTTTTCGTAACGTATGATCTTGTTCTTTTCAAATACGTTCTTTACAATTTCCTGCAACTTTTCGTTGGAATACTTGGCGCGACGGTTGAGATAATATCCCGGTTTTTGCTCCTCGTAGTATCGCTTGCGCGATTCAATTTCGTTGTCAGCCACGTTGAACATCTTGCCATAGTAGCGGTCGAGTTCGGAAAGGTACTCTTCCACCTCGTCTATCACGTCATCGTCAAATTTGTCGACATAGAGCTTGTCTAAGCAGTCGAGCGAAATCTCTGGAACGCGGTGCATCTCGGCGGGAATCTCCTCGCGCAAGAGAGCCAAACCATATTCCTGCTCTGCCTTCAGCCGTTCGATATCGTATTCGGGATCTTCCTCCTCGATACTGTCGCGGCAGTCGCGTGCATAGGTGAGAGCATCGCTCAAAGCATTGATGTAACTTACCTGCTTAAAGTTGGCATAACTTTTTTGTTTCTCTATTTCGTAATAGTCAATTTCAAATCCATTGTCTTTAAACTGCTTAACCATCAGCGCCTCATACGACCATCGTGAAGCCATAATCTCGGCAACAATCGGCACACGTCCTACGCTACCAATAATCTGGTTCAACTTGTCGAAACTAAACATTGAACCACCGAGTGCCATCTGCGGAATCATCAAAAGCGGTATCAAAATGTAAATTGTAACGGCTGAGTTGAATGCCGAAGAAATATTTAAGCCCATCATATTGGCAAACACAAACATTGCAAAGAGCACAAGCCAATAGTTAAAGTTCATACCCACTATTTGCAATATTGAGTTGCCCACAATCACGTAGAGGAATGCTTGAATAGCCGAAATGGTAGTAAGAATGATAACCTTTGCCACCAAGTAACTAGACCTACTTAGGTTAAGGAACTCCTCTCGTTTGAGTATCTTACGGTCGCGGAAAATCTCCTCAGCCGACACAGTCAGACCTAAGAAGAGAGCCACGATAATACTCATAAATATATAAGGTACAATATTTTCGTTTTCGAAGAAGATATAATGATCCCTGTTGGGCGATGTGTATCTGATTAAGAAGCTCAGAATCAAGCCCAAAAGAGGAGCTTCCGTAAGGTTGAGGAACACATACTGAAGGTTTGACACCTTAGATTTGAAGTCGCGGCGGAGATATATCCTCAACTGCGACAGCCAACCGGGCACATTAAGATTCCGTGGCGGCTCGGTGTCTACATCTTGAATAATTTCGGGTTTAACACCCTTATGGAAACGGTCTTCCCACTCCTCGGGGTTGACCTTACGATTGTCTTGGAATTTACCGTACTCGTCGACCACCCTCGCCTCAATGACGTCGAAGATGATTTCGGGGTTTACGTTACCGCACTTGGGACATTCGCCCTCGTCGGCGTTGATCTGTCCGTCGTGACCCTTGAAGTACGAAATTGCGTCTACGGGGTGTCCGTAGTATACTAGATAGCCGCCGGTATCGAGAATAATCATCTTGTCGAACATCTTGTAGATTTCGCTCGACGGCTGGTGGATAACCACAAAAATAAGTTTACCCTTTAGCGTTAACTCGCTCAAGAGGTCCATAACGTTGACAGAGTCGCGTGAAGAAAGTCCCGAAGTAGGCTCGTCGACAAACAGAATGGATGGCTCGCGGATAAGCTCAAGCGCAATGTTGAGCCTCTTTCGCTGACCGCCGGAAATGAGTTTGTTGAGCGAGTTGCCCACCTTTAAGTCTTTTCGCTCGTATAGACCGAGCGATTTCAGCACGTTGTCGACCCTCTCTCGTATCTGCGCGTCGGTTTCGGTCTTGAAACAGAACTTAGCGCTGAAATAGAGGTTCTCGTAAACGGTGAGTTCCTCAATCAGAAGGTCGTCCTGGGGGATAAGTCCGATAACGCCTTCTAGTTTGTCTTTTTCGGTGTGGAGGTTGATGCCGTTGATTTTGACAGAGCCCTGGCTTGGCGTAGTGATGCCCGACAGCACGTTGAGCAAAGTGGTTTTGCCCGCGCCCGAAGCACCCATAATACCCACAAGTCGTCCCTGGCACTCGGAGAAGTTGATGTTGCGGAGACCTATAGCCCCGTTAGGAAACTTGAACTCCAAGTTGTCGACATTGAACGATAGGTTGGCAAAAGTCTTGTCGGCCTGGAATGTTGCAACCACGTCGCTGTAATACACAGGCTTACCTTTGCTCATCTTGAGCGTAGAACCCGGGGCGAACAAGTAGATACGGCCCGAATTGATAGCCTGACCGTTCAAGTAGACGTCGTCGGTGCCGGTGTAGCGCAAAAAGTACAATTCCTCAGAGGCTACACGCAAAATGTATATGTCCGAAGCGAGACCATCGCACGGAATGCATTTGGCGTTGACGGGCTTGTCTTCCTTGCCCGAAATGAAGAGAATCGAAGGAATGTCCAGACCTTCGGTGTTCTCGTTTACTACAAACGACTTGCTGTCCTTAAGCTCCTCCTTGCTGATGTTGAACATCTCGCCCACAGCGTCGATAATGGCCATACGCTGTTCGGTGAAACGCTTAGAGGTGTTCACCAACTCGAAAAGACGGATATAAACGATGATACGCTGCTTTAAGTTGATAGTCTTGGTGATACGGCGTGAGATACCAAGAATTTTCACCGACATCTGCACGGGAGTAAGACCCGAGAAGTCGATTTTCTTGCGTTTCTTGGCGGCCGCCTCGTCGTCGTCTTCGATAAGACCGACGTCCTTTTTAAAACCGATGATGTGCTCGCGTGCTCCTTCGGCGCCTAACTGCTGCGTCAGGAATCCTTCCACATACTGAAGTTCCTTGTCGTCAATACCGCCGTCTTGGTTGGCGATAATAGACCACATCTGAATCAACGCTTTAAGAATTTCCTCACTCATCTGGTTTCGGTTCTAAAAACTTACAACTTAATTAGCAAACCAAATTAGTCGATAGAGTAGCTAACCTGTTCAAAAGGTACTTCTACAATGTCGGCGTATTCTTCGCCCGCCTCCTCCATGTCTTCGTCGTCGTCGGGATAGTGCCATTTTACAAGGACGTCATGTCCTGCGTCGTACATATCCTCTAATTTAAGCAGCACGTCGAGCAGAAGTTTTGAAGAAGCCGTGTTGAAGTATTCCAACTTGAAGTTGAAAACGGTCTTGTCCAAAGGGTTCTGTGCGTATTCGTCGAGCCATTCGAGAATAGGGTCGTAGAATGCTACCACATCTTCGGGAAGCGAACGTCCCGAGATTTCAAACGTGTTGTTGTCGGCGTCTAGAATTACTTTAGGAGTGTCGTCAGATCCTTGTATTTTAATAACTCGCATAATATATATTATTTTATTCTTTGATTCTGGAAATAGTTGATGTTAAAACGAAAAATGACGTGAGATCGTCGATTTTGAGGAAACTGTATATCAGTTTCTCTCCAGTTTTGCGGGCGATGTCGATAAATCCGAGTCCCGCGCCTCCTTTTTCGGAGATATGCCCTTCGCGCATCTGCTTTTTGTAAAGCTTGTTAAGGCCGTCTTTGTCTTGGCTGTTGATGTTTTCGAGCATCTCGGTTAGGCGTGCGACTTTTTCATTAAGCACAACATTGCCCGTAGTAACATTGTACTCGGTATCGCCCTTGCTTACCATAAAGATACCGCGTCCCACTTTCTTGTCGGACGAACCCGGTGTTACCTCGGCGTGCTTGCTGATGTTTTGAAGACATTCCACCATGACGTGGAACACCTTTTTCTGCACGGAGCTTGCGTCCTCCTCCCGCACCATGTTGGTTTCGGTGAGCGACGTAAACGCCTTGGTAATCTGGTGCGTTATCTCGCCTTCGTAAGCCAAGTTGATTTTGTTGCGCTTCATTTTTACATAGAAGTCGTACACGAAATCCAATGACTCTTTTTTGTTAATACCTGCCATAATATTATATTTTGAATATTACGTTTAAAATTCTATACCTATCAATAATATGTCGTCTACCTGTTTGTTGTTGCCTTTCCATTCGAAGAAGTCCTTCTCAAAGAGCTCCCTGTACTGAGCCATTGTAAGCTCCGGATTGCCCTCGATCAGTTCCTTGATTCGTCCGGGACGGTATTTGCGGCCTTCGTCGCCGCCTATCTGGTCGGGTAGTCCGTCGGAGAAGAAGAAGCACTTTTCGCCGGGGACAAACTTGATTTCAAAATTGTCAAATTTCTTCTCTTCCTTGCCTTTGCGCGGGGGTTTGCCGCCAATGGCCTGCGCCGTTCCTTTGTATTGTATAAGTTCGCGCTGCGCGTTGAGATAGTACAAAGGCCTGTGAGCACCTGAGAAATGGAGTATACCAGTCTCAAAGTTAATTTTACATAAAGCAATATCCATGCCATCTCTTGCCTCTTGTTCTTCACTATCTTGTTTTAATGTCTTGCGAACTCCGAGGTGCAGAAGGTCGAGAACCTGTCCTGCGTGGAGGTTGTCGGCGTGGTCGGCTATGATGTTGAGGTTGAAATATCCTATGAATGAAAGCAATGCGCCCGGCACACCGTGTCCAGTACAATCGACTGCCGCAATATAAATATTTCCATCTTTTTCGAAGAACCACGGGAAGTCGCCGCTGACCACGTCGCGAGGACGGTAAAACATGAAGAACTTGGGAAGTTTCTGTTCGATATCGTCCAAACTCGGGATGATGGCTGATTGGATTCGCTGAGCGTAGTTGATACTCTCGGTGATGGATTTGTTCTTTTCTTCGATTTCCATCTCGATAAGTTTGCGCTCGGTGATATCGCGTGCCACAAACAATATGGTTTCGAGTTCTTTTTCTTTGTTGTACTCGGGGATTGCATTGAACTGGATAATGCGTTCTTCGCCTTCGGCAGATGGGAAATTGGTTTCGTTTTCTTACATCTGCTGGGTTTGCATTACCTGAGCAAGAGCATCTTTGAATACAGAGGCAATTTTCTCATTGAGTGCCACATCGTCGATTTGCTTTTGGAGCATATCCTGCTTTTTCAGACCGGTCAATTGCTCTGCCACAGGGTTGACGTAGAAGAACTTGCCATCGGGACTCAAACGAGCGATCATATCGAGCGAGTTCTCTGACAATGCCTGCATTTCGCCACTCATACGCTGAGCTTTTTCTGCAATCTTGCGTACGGTAATGTCGCGGGTGTTGAAGATAATACCCTGAATAGCAGCGTTGTTCAAAAGGTTTCGACCAGTGGCTTCGAGCCACAATTGCTCGTCTTCGCTTTTTTGATACTGATATTCAAAGGTAACGGGATGATCGGGGTCTTGGAGCAGACGCGAGAACACATCTTTGAAACGGTGCTTAGACACGTCGTCGAATTTTTCGTAAGCACTTTTGCCCACAATATAATCGGGGTCGTAACCAAGAATGTTCTTAGCCGACGGGCTTTCGTATGTTACAATGCCGGTTTCGTCGTAGATTGAGATAACCTCGGATGCATTTTCGAGCAACGCATATTGACGTTTTTGACCACGTTCCACCTCGCGGATCTGTGCCTCCAACTGTTTGTTGGTGTCTTGTAGCTCGAGCTGGGTTTTGCGCATCTCGTCGGCATTCTTGCGAAGTTCATCCTCGTTCTTTCGAAGTTGTATGGTCATTTCCTGCGCTTCGCGGAGGAGTTTCTCTGTTTGAGTGTTAACCTTAAGGTTGAAGATGGTCTGCGCTATAATCTGGCTCACCTCCTGGATAAGGCGGAGTGTCTTGTCGGGCATATCGTCGTTGAGCGATGCGAATTCGATTACGCCCTGGAGTTTTTCGTCGCTGATAAGCGGAGAGAGCAGAAGTGTCTTGGGTTTCTTGTCGCCGAGGATACCCGAGCTGATGGTGATGTAATCGTCGGGAATTTCGCGGCGATAGATAATGTCGCGTTCAAAAGCAGCTTGACCTACAAGACCAATACCAATTTTAAATTCTTGAGTGATATATTTTTTACGGTTGTAGGCGTAAGTGGCTATGTTGACGAGTTTTTCGTTGTCGTCGTCGTACAGGTAGAACGCGCCTTGCACCGCGTTGATATATTCTATAAGGTTGATGATGGTTTCGTAGGCAAGTTCGCTGATGTTGTTTCGCTGACGGAGAATATCACCTACAATTTCCTTTCCTTTAGCAATCCAGTTTTGCTCGTTTTCGCGTTGTGACGTAGCCACAAGGTTGTTTTTCATTATAAGGAGCGAACGTCCGAGCAGGTCGTCTTTATCAATTTCGTTGGTATCGAAATAAAGGTCGCCTTCACCAATTCGTTTAGCAATCAACGAGTTTCGGGTAAAAATCTCGTTCTTTTCGGCAAGCATTCGTTCCAAATCCTCGTTTTGACGACGGTTTTTACGAGCAAAATAATTGAATATCGTAGCTATTACAAAAGGTGCAAGGTCGATAATCCAGAGCACATCAGACACAGAATGAACGTGAATTACACTCCAAAGGGTGAAATCATGTCCACGCAAACTTAGAAGAATGGCACCCACAGGGAAAAACAAACCAATGATGAAACCCAAAATAGTGGATCTCGTCACCAACTGGCTGGCTGCCTTGTTCTTCTGGAGGTTTTCCTCTTCTTCGTCTTCTATGTATGTTGCGTTTTCTGCCATACTTTGCGTTAAAATAGCGGTGCTAAATTACGGAATTTTTACTTATCTATATCAATTTTGCGTCAACTTTTTGCTCCGTTACCAAAACTTTTTATCCATTCCC
>JAGCNK010000184.1 GCA_017645985.1 Bacteroidales bacterium
GCTGAAACGTTCCCGGCGCTTCCTCAGCCAGCCGCCTGAGCAGCGGACGGTTGCTATCGGCAAGTTCCACAAGCGTAACGTCGCTCAGCAGTCCGAAAATCTTTTCGAAAAGATAAATGGCGGGATAAGCCAAAAGCAACAGCATACTATTGATACCCAGATAGATAAGGTTTTCCCAGTTGGTTTCGTCGATATTGCCGTTGTACATAAACTCAAAACTCATATACACAAGCGCATACAGCACAAAGCATATAAACGACGTGCGGAACACAAGGCTGCGGCGGTTGATCTGTTCCAACGATATTATCAAGAAATATCCCGGCACAAACTGCATCACAAAATACTCAAACGAGTTGGGCACCACAAAACCAGTTGCCACACAGGTCATTATATGGAAAAACAACGCAGTACGGGTGTCGAAAAAAGTCTTGATAATCAACGCCAGCAGCAAGAACGGCACAAGCCAGATGCTGAACCAATTGTAGCGGATCACCAGACTCATACCCACAATCACTGCGGTGGTAAGGCTCAGAATCAGTAGCGAATATTTGGTCTGATAAAAGATTTCGCGGCGGAAAGTTTTCAAAAACAGATAGATAAGCGCAAAAAACAGTATAAACACAATCGACTGACCAAGAAACGTGTAGTTGTATCCCGCACCGTGGTCGCTCTGCTCGTACTCGCGGCGCAGCGATTCAAGCACACGGAACTCCTCCTCGTTTACCATCTCGCCCTGATAGATAATGCGCTGCCCCTGCTGCACAATGCCTCGTGTAAGCGAAAGGTTGTTGATAGTTTCGTTTAGCACCTTTTGCGTGGTAATCTCGTCGAAACTGAGGTTGGCCTCAAGCCACTGGTTGGGATTGAGACCCTCCACAATGCGCTCGATATTCTTAAACTCGGTGTCGGTCATCTTTCCGGCGCTCTCCGACATAAACGCACGCATGCAGTTTTTCACATACATATAGGCGGTCTTGTGGGTAAAAATCTCCGAAGGAAACTTCTGCGTGGTGATGTCGCCGTCTTTGATAAGCACTATGCGGTCTTCGAGCGACGTGCCGTCGGATAGAATCTCGGTTTCGAGCAGACCCATACCGTAAACGCACGAAAGAGCCTGATATACAGTGTTTCGCAAATTGTGGTAAATATCCTTGGTGGTAACGAGCGTATCGGCAATGGTGTCGGTGCGTCCCACGTGCTCTTTCATCAGCACGTTGTAGTTGTTGAGAAAACGCTCGATATTGGCCACCTGCACCTGGTTGTCCTTGTTGAAATACTGCTTGGCATCCTTGACGGCGAGTTTTTTCTCGTCGTCGAGTTCGGCAGCGCTCTTGTAGATGGCAAAGTCAAACGGAGCTATCAGGTTGTCATGTTTCCAGGGACTTCCCTTCTGATACTCGTATTTAAACTTTCCCTCCTTAGGCAGCACGTAAAGTATTATCATCACGGCGATGACATAAATCAGCACCCTAAAAATACCCGACCAGATATTTATCAACGATTGTTTGCTGTTAGTTTCCATTATATTATTTCGGATAAAATGTAAGCAAAGGTAATAAGAAAAATGGAAAAACACACAACGAAACAAAAAAAAGATGGACTGCCGCAAAAAAGACAGTCCACAGTAAATGATAAAACTATGATTTTTAATCAACAGCCACCTTGTAGCTGTAGCCATCAACAATCACCACCACAATACCCGGTTTGTTGATTTTGATCTCTTCTTTGGTGGATTTTGTTGTTGAAGTTGTTATTACACGGCCGTTGAGGTCGTAAATGCTGTATTTGGCGTCGGGGGCTGATTCTATAAATATGGTGGATTTAAAGCTCCATACTTTTACACGAGGTGAATCTGCAATATTGGCAACAGGGGTTGGCTGTGGCTGAGCGGTGATAGTGAATGTTTTTTCCGCACTCTTATAATACGAATGAATGCCCGTAATGGTAATTTTGTAGTCGCCTGCGTTGATGTATTCGCCATAGGCGGGAGAGATAGTGTAATCTGTGCCGAGAGTCAGAGTCTTGTCGCCATCCTTAACCACAGGAGTGAGGGCTTTGCCAGTGTATTTCTGCGATGGTATGGTTACATCGGCAATGCTTTTCATATCGCCGACAAATGTCACATTTGTTTTACCAGTGAACTTGGCTTTCCATGCTTCGAGATATTCATTAAGTACGTGGTATGTCATTACCAACTCGTCATCAAATCCTGGCAACATATATTCATCCGTTACAATGTTGTTTAACTCCGCAGGATTAGCTGAGCAAAATACTTCTGTAATCTTTCCGCATGCAAAGAATGCAAATTCACCAATAGTAGCAACACTTTCGGGTATTGTTAACGAAGTGACATCTGAATATGAAAAAGCGTATGTGCCAATAGATGTAACGCCATCAGGTATAACAACATCGCCGCCGTTGCCGATATATCCAGTGAGAATTTTCTTGTCGGTGTTGGCTTTGTACACAAAATCTCCGTCTATGTCGCCATTGAGCGTCAGTGCGCCCCAAAGATCGTCGTTAGTAAGGTCGGTTTTGTTAATAATGTTCTTTACGTTCAAAAAAGCGTTAGCTTGGATTGCAGTAACACTTTTGGGAATAGTCACCATTTTACAATTTTGAAATGCGTAATTGACAATTGTCTCAACCCCCTCCGGAATGTCTATTGGAGACAGTTTGGAACAATTATAGAACGCATACTCATCAATGGTTGTAACACTTTTTGGAATTTTAACTGAGCCGCCCTTGCCGATATATGCGGAAAGAACTGTCTTATTTGTGTTAGGTTCAAACACGAAATCCCCGTCGACTTCGCCATTGAGTGTAAGCGCACCCCAGGGCACCCCGTCGGTACAAGAACTATTGTTGATTAAGTTTTTCACATATCCGAAAGCCCAATCACCGATATATTCAACGGACGATGGAATGGTTACAGAGTTAAGATTATCACAAAAAGCAAATGCAAAATGACCTACTTTTTTTACACCATCAGAAAAAGTTACGGAGGTAATATTTGTGCGCCCAATAAAAGAATAGTCGCTGATAGTTGTAATTCCGGGGTAAATAAATACATCACCACCTTTGCCATTATATTTTTTAAGTATTACTTCTTCAGTTTCGGCATTGATTTCAATATCGAATTCGCCATTGAGTGAATAGGCTCCCCACGGCTGACCTTCGGTATAGGATGTGCTGTTGTCCACGTTTAGAACAGAATAGAAAGCAGTTTCGCCAATGGATTTGACATTTTTGGGAACAGTAAGCGATTCGATGTAACAACACAAAAAAAAGGCCTGATCGCCAATAGATTCAACACTTTCAGGAATTGTTACATCCTTAAGACCTTGACACAATGAAAAGGCTGCCGAACCAATGGTTTTAACTCCTTCGGGAATGATTAACGTAGATATGGAAGTACACCACACAAAGGCTCCGTTGCCGATAGAGGTCACTGGATATGTTTTATTCTCGTAATCAACTGCGTCCTTAATGATTACAGAGGTTGTCAGGTCACTTGTGTGCCCGGTTGCCGAGGCGGTGTTGGTGCTGACATCTATGGTGTATACGATGCCTTGAATGGTAACTTGAGGTTTGTCATCCGCCGCCATAGTTGTGGATGATACAAACAGCAGCGCGGCTATCATCGCCGTAATACGCTGCAATAGTGATGTTTTTCTTTTGAGCTTATTCATAATGAGTTATTTTTTATTTGTTATTAAATTATATCCGTGTACAAACAAACAATCCCTTGCAGAAAACCGAGTTGGCTTTCTACAAGGGATTTGTATTATAAATATCTAAAAACGAGAGAGTTGGTTTTACCCCCCCCGTAAAGTAGAATTTACTTTTTGTATAGTATATATAGAGTGTGGCATGGCTATAGGGATTGGATTTGGGAGATTGGAAGTTGTGTTGCTGTGGCAATCTGCTCCATGGTCATAGTACCCAAGGATTTAAGGTATCGGGCAATAGAGAGTTTTGTTTGAGCTTCGCCTTCGGCAATACCTTCCGCGCGTCCTTCCTTACGTTCTCTCTCCAACGCAGATTTCTCGGTGCTTACATCGAGCCAGTATTTTTCGTATGCCATCCTCTCACCTTCGGTAAATGCAGATGTGCGCAGTAAATCTAACGCCTCTTTGGTTTCTTCGTTCTCAATAAGTTCAGGGTCGGCATCTATGGTGTTCTCGTCTATTTCGGTAAGGAATTTGAGCCAGAGGTCGTGCATCTTCTTAACGGCGCGGTTCTGCGGCTTGAAATTGGGCAACACAACGAACACCATCGAAAGGTCTGTGCGGCGGTCGTCTTTGGGATGGTTCTTATTGGTGAGATAATACTCCTGGATATACTCGCTGCCGCCGTACTGTTCAAACGCTTTCTTATCGTTTACAAGACAAAGGGCGTATACATCCTTCAAGTCACCAAACGACATTCCTTTTTCCAGCTGCTTGGTATATACCGACGCGACATTGAACAATGTGCGGACAAAAAACTCGGTGTTCCATACCGACTGCATCTCCACAATAAAGCTTCGGTCAAGGTTGTCGGTGCAGTAGACATCCACTATGGAGTATTTCTTGCCCGGATTGTCAGGAATGTTTTCGGAAGGCATATACTCCACCGATTTAATCTCCATACCGTCGGGCAGTGGAAGGAGCGCGTTCAAAAGGCTCATCACAAGGTGCTTGTGCTGTCCGAATATTTTCTTGAAGGTCAAATCCGCCTTCGGGTCAAGATACTTTGGCATATATTAAATCTTATTATCCGATTCAAAAATTATATTCATACGCAAAGATAAGAAAGGTTTTTCAAATATGCAAAAATATTTTTGCAAGGGGCGAGCAAACATCCGAAAGCGACGTTGACATTCTTGTTGTGCTTGACAATAATGATAACATCGGTTTGAAATTTTTTGGAATGTACGAAGATTTGAAAGAAATCTTGGGTCGCAATGTAGATTTGGTTACCGAAGATTCGTTGGCACAGTTTGCACGTCAGAGCGTTAACCGTGATAAAAAACTAATGAGAGAGCCAATTTTAGAAGAGAATGTCCTTCGCCGTTAGTGTTTTGGGTATAATGATTGAAGATTTTTTTCACCTTCCCTCCTTAAAAAAAACGCATAATAATTTTGTTATTCAAAACCATTATTTCCATATTTGCGGAGTGATAATATAAAAATGCGGAATGCTGTTGAGGATAGTTACCATATTGATTTACATAATGTTAGGTGGTGGTCAGGAGACTGCGGCTGA
>JAGCNK010000185.1 GCA_017645985.1 Bacteroidales bacterium
AATTTCGGAGAACTGTGTTAAACCTTCGTTTGCCCACTTACGCAAGCTATCTTCGCGTTGACGTTTTTGGTCTTCCTGTTGCGATTTGTAAAGGTTTCCACGCATCTCTAAGAGCGAGTTACCAAGCAAGTCGTTTTCGCTCAAAGGTTTGAATTCGGTATCCAAGTTGCCGCTACCAATGCTGCTCGCAAACTGAGTGGTTTCTTTAAGACCGTGGGCAAATGTGTTGAGTTCCACAGCCATATCTGCCAATTCGTCGTTAGTGTTGCACTTGATTTCCTCGTCAGGAATGATACCTTTACTGAGCGCGTTGACATATCCGCTGATTTTTGAAATCGCCGTGGTAATCTTGTTGGAGAATTTTGCGATAGCGATAGCCAAAGCAGCGATTATCAAGAGCGCTATAATAATAAGGAAAAGTCGTGTGGCAGATGCCGTCTGCTCTTTCTGCTCCGAAATTTTGGTGAGCATAGAGTCGATGTCGTCGAGTTTTGATTTTTCTACCGAAAGGTCAAACAAGAGACCCTCCTCGCGGTTGAAACCGATTTCCTTGTCGATTTTTACCAGCGATGTGAAGAAACGCTTGAAATCGTTGACGGGTTTAAGCTTTTCGGCATTGTTTTTCTGCTTGTTACGTGGCTGCGGCTGCACTACTACAGGAGCGGCAGCGGAGTCTGTCTGTGTAGAGTCACGAGCTACAACAGGCATTGGCTCAGGCTCTTGAACGCCAGCCGAACCAATATTCTGAGTGTAGATGGTGATAAAGTCGTTGTAATAAGCGGCGTCCTTGCGGTTGATATACTGCACCTCCATCTCCTTGAGCGACGACAACACAGGTGCCGGCAAAGATTTCTGAGCCACAGCAGCTTCGTAACTGCGCTCAATTTCGCCGATGATGCCGGTGCTGAACGAACCACGTTTGTAAAATTTCGAAGCCACAAGGTTCAGCAGGTCGCCATAGCTGCTCACGTTCTCTTTGAGCATATAGATGTTGTTGTTGAGGACGAGAGCCGTGGTGGTAGGCAGATTGAGCAGCTCGTCGAAATTCTTGTTAATCTGTTTTTCCTCAAGTGCAATTTTACGCAGATACTCGTTTTCCATCGTCTTGAAAAACGTGTTGTCGGTGGTGTAATAGAGCAGGAACGACTGCTCGTATTCCTTGAGTTTGAGATACTCGAGCTTGAGCGTGAGCACTTTCTGCTCGTAGTCTTCGTAGGTCTTGTTTCGCGAGAGCAGCACTACGAATATCACCGACACGATGATAAACGGCAGAAGTGTAATCATCAGGAAGAGCCTGAATTTCGACTTTATGGAGAGCTTAAACTTTTTCATAAATATCAACTTTGTTTTTCAGTCCGCTATACGTAAAATATAGGCTACTAAAATTATAAAATTTTACTTTAATGTCAAAATTTTTTGCAATAAAAATTTTTTTTTCTAATTAATTGTTTAATAGCAAAATAAAGCGACAATTAAGATAATATTGACAATCTTTATTGTGTTATTCGGGAAAAAAGGATTACTTTTGACCCGTTTTTTGTTTGCTATTGTTTGCAAATATACAAATTTAGTACCGAATATAAAAATTTTCTGCGTTAATATAATGAGCAATATTTTATATCCGCTTAAATTTTCACCGGTCTACAAGACCAAGATCTGGGGCGGAAACAAGTTTGAGAAACTATTCAAGCGCAAGGGGATACCCCGTCACTGCGGCGAAAGCTGGGAGGTGAGCGGCGTTGAGGGCGACCTGTCGGTTGTGTGCAACGGTTTTTTGAAGGGCAACAATCTCGACGAACTTATCGAAGTTTATATGGGCGACCTCGTTGGCGATTCGGTATACGAAACATTCGGAAACTCTTTTCCGCTGCTTGTCAAGTTTATCGACGCTTCCGACGACCTTTCGGTTCAGGTGCATCCTGGCGACGACCTCGCATGGGAAAGGCACAACTGCCCAGGAAAAACCGAGATGTGGTATGTGATGCACGCCGAAGAGGGTTCGCAGCTTGTGGCGGGACTAAACCGCAAACTGTCGAAAGAGGAGTATGTGGAGGCTGTGGAAAACGGCGGTCTGCATGAAATGCTCAATATCTTGAAGGTGGAAAACGGCGACGTGTTTTTTGTGCCGCCGGGATGCGTTCACGCCATTGGCAAGGGCGTGCTATTGTGCGAGGTGCAGCAGGCCAGCGACATAACTTACAGAATTTTTGACTACAACCGCTTAGACGACGACGGTAAACCGCGCGAACTGCACACCGACCTCGCTGTCGACGCTATGGATTTTGAGTGCATAAACAACACCAAGCAGAAATACTCGTCGAAAAACAACGAGCCTGTCAATATCATCGACTGCAAATACTTCACTACCAACATATTTGAGTTTGATATGCCTGTGGAACGCGACTTCCCAGAAATCGACTCCTTTATAATATATATATGTGTGGAAGGCGGATGCCGAATTGAATACGGCGAAGGCAACGACAGTATCGACCTTGTTTGCGGCGAAACTGTGCTTGTGCCAGCAGCTATCAAAAACCTGCGCTACTACCCGCAAGGCAGAGCCAAACTTATGGAGGTCTACATCAAGATAGACAAAAACTAAACGGCTGATGCTTACAAGCTTTTTTATAAAATCGTACAGATATCTACACGCACACAAGGCATTCACAATTATACTGATGCTGGCGATGTGCGTTTTGGCGGCTTTGTGCGCGGCAAGGCTCGGATTCCGAGAGGATATTTCCGACTTTCTGCCCCAAAACAGCGGCTACTCCAAGGTATCCAAGTTTGTAAGCATTGCGGCAGGCAACTCTAGGATATTCATTTATGTAAATCAAAAAGACACTGCGTACAATCCCGACGCCATAGCCAGGCGGATGGACGATTTTGCTCAGTATGTCAACAACTTAGGCTCACCATTGCTGAGCAACGTGGTGGCTCACAACGACGGCAACGCCATCAACGCCACCGCCCAGTTTGTGCAAGACAACATTCCCCTGTTTGTCAACGAGGAGAAAATAAAGTTCGCAACCGACTCGTGCCTCACTCCCACACATGCCGAGAAGGCGTTGCAAACCGACAAGACCATTCTGCAGTCGCCTACTCCGGGATATGTGAAAAATGTGGTGCAAAACGACCCGCTCGGATTGTTTGTAAGCACATTGTCTGATTTGCAAAATTTCAAGCCTGCAGGTGGTTACACTTTGTACAACGGCTACATAATGGAGCCCGAAATGAAACGTGGCGTTATTTTTTACGATTCGCCTGCGGGAATGAGCGAAAGCGGTGTCAACGCCCAAATTGTAACACTGCTGCAAAACGCCGCCGATGATTTTCAAGCACTTAATCCCGACACCGAGGTGAGCATCTTTGGTCCGCCGGTGATAGCGGTCTGCAACGCTTCCCAAATCAAAAAAGACTCGCTTATCACGTCGGTGTTCTCCATAATACTGATTCTGCTAATATTATGGTTTTCAATCAGAAACATACGCAATCTGCTTGTTATGGGCGCGGTTCTCGTTTTCGGGTTCGCAGCGGCGGCGGCAATGTCGTGGATTGTGTTTGGCAGCATTTCGGTAATAGCTCTCGGCATCTGCGCCGTTTTTACAGGTATCGCCGCCAACTATCCGCTGCACTTTATCACCCATTACTACCATACCAGCAATATGGAGCAGAATATCAGAGAGATAGCATCGCCTTTGATAACAGGAAACGTTACCACGGTGGCGGCTTTCTTGGCGCTGATGTTTGCCGACAGTCCCGCTTTGAGGGATTTGGGTTTCGCGGGCGGAATACTGCTGATTGCAGCCATTCTGTTCACATTGTTTTTCTGTCCGCACTTGGTAAAGAAAGTGGAGCACAACGATGAAAACAAGAAACACTTTTTCAACCTGAATTTCAACTTTTTGCAAAAAAAGTATGTGATAATACCTGTGCTTGTGGTCACTCCTGTGCTTGTATGGCTTGGCACCAAAACCGAGTTTGACGGCAATATGAGCGGTCTCAACTATATGACCCCGTCGCTCCGAGCCGAGGCAACCCACACTTTCGGACTTCTCAACAGCTACAGCGCAATTTCAGTTTACGTGGCAGCCACAGGCAACACCGCCGAGGAGGCTCTGCAACGTTACGAAATGGCAGCTCCCATAGCCGACAGTCTGCTCAATGCCAAAGCGATACAAAAAATATCAGGCATTGGCAACTTTGTGCCATCAAAAAAGCTCCAGCAGCAACGCATCAACCAATGGAACTCATTTACAGCTACTTACCGAGATTCAATACTTCACTTGATAGAGCGTGAATCGGAGGCACAAAAAATCAACAAAAACTATTTCAAAAAGGCGGAAAAGATTCTCTCCGACACTTTTGATGTAAAGGAGTACGCTTTTTTTGAACCGCTGCTGAATACTGGCGCGGGTGGATACATCACTTCTGATTCGTCGTGCACCGCTGTGGTAACTATCCTGAGGGTAAAACCAGAGTATGCCAAACTGGTGGTGGAATGTTTCAGCGGTTTGGATCCTGACATCACCGCATTCGATGAGCGCATTGTGTCGCAGACGCTTACCGAAAGTCTTTCGGACAATTTCAACTTTGTTTTGTTTTCGGCAGGATTCATTGTGTTTCTTTTCCTCACCATATCTTTCGGACGTGCGGAGCTAAGCATTATCTCGTTTATTCCTCTGACAGTCAGCTGGTTTTGGATTCTTGGAATAATGTACTTGGCAGGAATAAGTTTCAACATTGTAAACATAATACTCGCCACGTTTATTTTTGGACAGGGCGACGACTACACTGTGTTCATCACCGAGGGTCTCATCTACGAACACTCTCGTGGGCGCAAGGTGCTCGACTCGTTTAAGAGCAGCGTGGCAATATCATCGCTGATTATGTTCGTAGGCATTGGTTCTCTGGTGTTTGCGCAGCATCCTGCAATGAAAAGTCTCGGCGTGGTGGTGGTAATCGGAATGTTTTCGGTGGTGGCGGCAGCGTATATCTTCCCGCCGTTGCTCTACAACTTGCTGATCAAAGACCGCAAAGGCCGTCCGCGACAGTTTCCGTACACGTTTTCAAGTCTTTTCGGGTCGCTGGTATACTTTGTCAAGTTCGTAGTGGTGTGTATGGTGATGAGAGTTTACACTCTGTTTGTAAAAAACCGCAAAAAGATACATCAGAAGATGTTTCGATATGTGCAGATGATTCACCGCGCTCCCAATGTTAAATTTGAGATTATCAATCCCCACGGCGAGGATTTTTCAAAACCGTGTCTGATAATTGCCAATCATCAAAGCAGTTTCGACATTCTCGCCATCAAGAGCCTGTCGCCAAAAATACTGTTTCTGACCAACGACGCTCAGCAGCGAAACTTCATATACGGCAACTTCCTCAAAAAGGCCAACTTCTATCCGTCATCGCTCGGCTACGATGTGCTGTCCGAAAAATTCAAACCGCTCGTTGACGAAGGCTACTCGCTGGTGGTGTTCCCTGAGGGCACACGCTCCGAGGACGGCAAGATTCACCGTTTTCATCAAGGGGCGTTCTATTTGGCTCAGAAACTGGGTCTCGACATTGTGCCTCTAGTGCTACACGGATTTGAAAACGTGTTTAAAAAAGGCGACATCATAATGCATCCGGGACAGATGCAACTCGAGGTATGCCCGAGAGCCACGGCAGGAAGTCCGCTCATAGGCGAAACCAATTTAGAAACAGCCAAAAATTTCCGCCACTACATTCTCAGTAGAATACCCGAGATACGCCGCAAATACGAAACCACCGATTATTTCCTACCTCTTGTGCTCCACAACTATCTGTACAAGGGCAGCGAGATAATGCGAAGCGTCAAAAACGACCTCAAACAGGATTTGTCGTTTATCGACAACTACCAAGGCGGCAGAAAGGAGTTCGACAACTGCGGATATGGTGCTGTGGCTCTGCTGTTTGCACTTGTCAACAGCGAGGTGGAAGTTTCAGCTTCCGACCCCGACCCCGACAAAATACTTGTGGCTCAAAACTGTGTCTCCGTTCCTCCAAACCTAAAATATTACACCAAGTGAAAAGGACCGCTCTCATATTGTTGTGGCTGTTGACGGCAGAATTTATTACAGCTCAAGACGTTACCAGGCTCTGGGGCGAACATCCCGACAACTACCGAAAAAAGGCTGTGCTGCTCTACTCCTACCCCGCCGCCGAAAGACAAAGCCACAAAGCATTGATTATCTGTCCCGGAGGCAGCTACTGCTATCTTGCCAAAGAGAACGAGGGTTTTTCGCCGGCGCAATTGTTCAACACCTACGGCTACGACTGCTACGTGCTGCTCTACCGCCGTGGAATGCGGGGCAACCGTTACCCTTCACAAATTCAAGATTTGCAAATTGCTATGCACCACATCAAGACTCATTACGCAAAATACGACACCATAGGCGTTTGCGGTTTTTCGGCAGGGGGACACCTCAGCGGCACGTCGGCGATATATTTCAACAAGGATTTCAATAATATTTTCAACGGAAACACGCCCACGAACTATTTCCGCCCTGATTTTTCCATTATGATATATCCTGTGATAACTATGCAGGAGGGATATGTGCACCGCAAATCGCGCCGAAACCTTCTCGGACAATACTACACCGAACAGGCAAAGGACAGCATGAGTCTCGAACTGCACGTTCACAACCAGATGCCGCCGATGTTTGTCATCAACTGCACCGACGACCCGATTGTGGACTATCACAACTCTATTATTTTCAACGAGGCTCTCAACGCTGCAGGGGTTTACCATCACTACAAGCTCTACAACGTTGGCGGACACGGTTTCGGAGTAAAGCCAGAGCGCATAAAATCAGACGACAAGTCGGCAGCCGAATGGCACAAAGACTTCGTCAAATTCATCAGCCGGCAAAACCAGTAATCACGGCTTGATGCTGCAGCTGATAGCAAAATGGTCGGAAAGATATTCCTTGTGAGTTTTGAATCCCCTCGATTTCAACTGTGGCGAATGGAGGATATAGTCGATTCGGAACTTTAAAAATTTCAACGACATAGTAGTACCAAACCCGGTACCGCTCTCGCAGAATGCGTCGTCGAGGTCGCCCCTCACCTTGCGGTAGCAGTACGACACTGGAGGCTCGTTAAAATCGCCGCAAACCACTACTGGATAGGGCGACGCCTTGATCATAGAGTCGATAGCCGATGCCTGCATGCAGCGTTCGGAATATGCCGCGCCGATTTTTTGGTAGATATTCCTGAATCCCGAGATATTCTTGCTGTTGTTCTTATGGTCCAGACTGTCGATAAAGCTGTAATCGTCGTAACCCAAGTGAATGGATTTCAGATGGATGTTGAATATGCGGATACGTTTGCCGTAGATGTCGGCATCGGCGGTTATGCCGTTGATATTGTTGGCGCTGTCGATAATGTAACGACGGTTTTCGAGCTTGAACCGCGAAAAAATCACATAGCCCTTGTCGGTTTTGAGCCAGTGCTCGTCGGTGTTGTAGTCGCGTATCACATATTGAGCGTCAAGCTTGTCGCGAATGATGGTCTCATTGTTGATGCTGTCGGCATAGCGTGCGTAAAACTCCTGAAAGCATACAATGTCGGGCGACTCGTATGTGAGGAACTCAAAAATTTTCTGACGGGTGTCGTTCTTGCCCTTGATCCAGTTGTAGCGGTCGAGCAGTCGCACATTAAACGACATTATCTTAAATGACGAATCCTTGAGGTTGCCATAGTCTGTGCCGTCGAAATATGCCGACGGTTTCAGCTGCACGGTGTTGCGGATATAGCCGAATCCGAGAAGCACCACAGCACCCATCACAAACGCAGACTTCTGTTTCATCACCGCCAGGGCAATGATATACAAGATGTCGGCAGCCAGCAGGTAGGGATACGCCATACCCACAAACTGCGGAAACTGAAACGAGTCGGGATTGATATATACCGACGAATATGCCAAAAGAGTTACAAGCACCATCAGAGCGGTGAAATAGTTTTTTATCCGGCTTATAACAGTTTTAACAATACTTATGCGGCTTTTGCTCTCAGTTTCCATTGCGTTGGTATATAGTAAGATAGCAATTAGAAGTCACCTTCAAACTTCGGTATCTCCACCACGGGCTTGTCTTTGGCAAGGTAGAAACTCAGGTAGGTGATTTTTTTGCCCTCGCTGAGAAATCCCTGCTCGTAAAAGGTCTTGATTTGCAAAACGGGATCTATATTGTCGGACGCATAGAGGTCGTCGGTGGCGGTGATAGGCTCTATGCCGTTGGCTTTCAGCAGCTCGCGTGTGTAATAATGCAACAGGCGGCTGTCGGTTTTAAGATGTATACGCGCACCGTCTTTGCAGATTCTGCGGTAGAGGTTGAGAAAGAAAGCCGACGTGAGACGCTTGTTCTGCTTCTTGGGCTGTGGATCGGCAAAGGTGACCCATATCTCCGACACTTCGTCCTCGCCAAAATAGTTGTTGATCATGTCTATCTTGGTACGGAGGAAACCCACGTTGTCGAGACCCTGCTCGATTGCAGTTTTTGCGCCGCGCCATATTCTTGCGCCTTTGATGTCTACGCCTATATAGTTCTTGTCGTGATTGATTTGGGCAAGTCCCACTGTGTACTCGCCCTTGCCACAGCCGAGCTCAAGGATAAGGGGGTTCTGGTTTTTAAAAAACTCGCTGCTCCATTTACCCTTTAATAAATAAGGTGTGCTGCTGTACGAAATATCTTCGGGCTGCACCACATTTTTAAATTCCTCCATTTCGGCGAATTTGGCAAGTTTGTTTTTCGACATTGTGCTAAATTATTTGTTGTCAGACTTATGCTTGTAAATTATGATACCCACCTCGTCGATACAGGGCAGAGTTTCGAGCCTCATTCCGTGCTGAAGCGAAAATTTGTAAGTGCCAGCAGAGGGAAACCTCACACCGGTTTTGAAAGGTATCTCGTAGTCGATGATGTCGCCCATGGCGTCGCCGGTGGTGTGTCCCTGCTCGTCGGCAAAAATGCATTCGAGGGTGTCGGTCTCAACCACGTGCTGAGGCGAATATGTGTTGATAAACAGCCAGAGGTTTCTCGACTGAAAATATACGTTGCTCCTTACGGCAATCATGATGTCGAATACCTGAGACGGGTCTTCCACCGGCACCGATATGTTGACAAGCGAATCCATATGCCACTGCATATTAGGAATTTCGACACGCTCCACAAACACTCGGTCGCTGTTGCAGGCGGCTGTCAGCATCGCAAAAAAAACTATGGCTGCTAATATTACCTTGTTTTTCATAATTCTAAAATAATTTCTGCAAATGTAATTAATATTGTCAACCGCGCCAAAAAAAATTACAACAATTATGCGAATAATAAAACACTGCATAAAAAAACAATTACTGCGCACTTTGGAACTATATTTGCTAAATCGAATGTAAGATAATTCTATTAAAGCAAAAGAAAGATGTATATTAGCGAGGAACACCCGAACATATTGCAGTTCGACATATTCAAAGACGCGGTTGGAATACTCGACTTCGTTACCACGAGCCTTCCCCCCGACGACGATTCCGGCGATTTCAATATCGGATTTGCCGGAGGCGACGGCTGTGTGGAAAACCGTGTGAAACTCGCGCTCGCTCTCGGACTGACTCCCGAAAACTTTGTGTTCCAAACCCAGATTCACAAAACCAACTACCATATCGCCACCCGCGAAGATGCCGGAGCTGGCTTCTATATGAAACAAAACGCCATTGCCGACAACGACATTCTCATCACCGACCAGCCTGGTCTATGCCTTGTTACACGCTCTGCCGACTGCGTTCCTGTGCTTATGTACGCTTCCAAGCAGAAGGTGGTGGCAGCCATACATTCGGGCAGAGAGGGATGCCGTCTCGGTGTCGCACCCAAGGCTGCGCAGATTCTTCACCACAAGTTCGGAGCCGATTTCAGCGACATTCTCGTGGGCATTGGTCCGCACATCTGCAAAAACTGCTACACTGTTGACAAGGATTGCGCCGACACCTACATGTCGCGCGAATACTTTGCTCCCGGAATAGTAGAACCCACAGAAAACGGTCAGTTCACAATCGATATGAAGAAGACCATCGTCAGCGACCTGATGCACATCGGCATTCCCCTGGGCAACATAGAGCACAGCGGACTATGCACCAAGCACCACGCTCCGTCGTTCTACTCGGCTCGCAACGGCGACGACGCACGTTTTTGCGCCGGCATTATGCTTTTGTAAAAAATCAGCCTCCGCATAGTTTCATTATTCAAAAATAAAGAGTAATTTTGCACAAAACTATTGAATATGAAAACTAATACCGCATTAATAGTGCTGCTCGCATTTGTGGTTTCATGCAACGGCGGCAGCCAGTCAGACAGCAAGGTAGAGGAGGTGATAACTACCAAATCGGTGCAAACAGCATCAACCTCAGGCGACACCGTGCAAAACAACATCGAAGAAGAGTCAGAGGTGGTAGCCACTACCGACTCAGTTGTGGCAGAACCTCAGCCCACAATTCCCGAGGCTTACAGCAAATTCAACCTCGACCTGCTCGACTCAGCCACTGCCGACCTTTACGACGACCAGGACACATCTGCCGCCGAAGATTTTGCATACGAGCCGGAACCCGCAGGTGCGGATGGCAACAAATATAAAACGGCGTTTCAAACCGGAGTGTCGTTTGCCAACCATATCCACAAACGTCACCACATTAGCGACAGCCTCCGCAGCTCGCTCAGCCATTTTTCTGAAATGATTCTCAACAACGAGCAGAAGGGCGACCCCTCGGCAGCCGCTATCATGATGGCTGGCAAATATTTCAAGATGCTGCAGATTTGCGCCGAAAGAAACACCGACGAGAAACGTCTGAAACAAGGTATCGACGGTCTCGACAACCTCCGCAGCTATATCAACGAGGCTCTCCAATCTAACAAGGACGTAAGCACCAACCTGTTGCTGCAAAAAATTTCCGAAAAAGCTCTCTCGATCCGCAACACTTACGAGAAATGCAACACCGACTACACCGGTCAGGCCGACAAATACCGCTCGCTTGCCGACACCATTGGCGTTATGCAGAAAAACCTTTTTGTAGAATAACACATTTTAACATTGTGTTAAAATATTAATGTGTACATTTGCAGCGTATTAATAATTTCACTAAAATGAAGACAAACAAACTGATTCTATTCGCCGCAATCATCTGCATTGCGGCTTCTTCGGCTTGCAAAAAAGAGGAACTGCAAATCGACAAAGACAAAGACCTTATTAAGGAATATCTCGAGCAGCACAACATCGAGGCCAAGACCAGAGACCACATATACTATGTAGAAAATGTGGTTGGCACAGGCGAACAATGCGAGATGGGCGACACCGTGGCCATCAAATATACCATTTCCACTATCAAAAATCCAGACACAATTCTGGACCAGAAGACCAACATCGCCGAGCAGATAATTCTTCCTCGCGCACTTACCACCAACACTTCTGTGCTGGCAGGCCTGCAGGTTGGATTACCCACTATGAAGGAGGGTGGAAAAACCACTTTCTACATTCCGGCTACTTATGCCTACGGCGCCGACACGCTCAAAAACAACGAGACATACGCCAACCTGATTTTCGACGTGGAACTCTGCGAAATTATCCATCGTGACAAACGTCATTAACATAATAGCCGCGCCCGACCTCGTAAAAGGAACAAGGCAAGACGGCGTAGTGGTACTTATCGACGTTATCCGCTTTACCACCACGCTCACAACGGCACTATGCAACGGCGCGGAGTGGGTGGAGACTTACCCCGATATGGAAACGCCGCTAACGCTCAAGCCTAAGGGGTATCTCACCGCCGGAGAACGTGGTGCGCTGCGTGCCGAGGGTTTCGACTTTGGAAACTCTCCTTTGGAATTTGCCCCCGAGCTTATCAAAGACCGCAAGATAGCTTTCACCACCACCAACGGCACATACGCACAGAGCCTGGTTGACCCAGAAACGCCTATGATTGCAGGTGCTTTTGTAAACCTGTCAGCCGTGGTGGAATACCTGAGAAAACAAGACTGCGATGTAACATTCCTTTGCAGCGGCACACGCCGACAGCCTTGTTTCGAAGATTTGCTGTTTGCAGGAGCGGCGGCGGATTCCCTGAGCCGCAACTATGGCTACCAGATACTTAGCGACACCGCCAACATTGCCCTGTACCTGTATCAGGAGGCTGCTAAAATAGGACTCAAAGAGTTCTGCCTAAAGCGTTCGGCAAGAATTCAAGAATTATACACCAAACTACGCGACGATATCGACTTCACATTCCGTCAGGATATTTTCGGTTCGGTAGCCGTTAGGTTCGACAAAAACAAATTCAAACTTTCGTTATGAAGAAAAAAGTAGTAATCGGCCTCAGCGGAGGCGTAGACAGCGCTGTGTCGGCGCTGCTGCTAAAACAGCAGGGCTACGACGTGCACGCGCTGTTTATGATAAACTGGAAAAACAGCTCGGTGACTCTATCCGGCGACTGCGCCTGGGAAGAGGACCAGATGGTGGCGCAGATGGTGGCCAAGCAGATTGGCATTCCGCTGCACGTGGTCGACTCGTCGGAAAGGTATATGACTCACGTGGTTGACTATATGTTCAACGAATACAGCCGTGGACGCACACCAAACCCCGACGTGCTGTGCAACCGCGAAATCAAGTTCGAGATTTTCAACCGTTACGCCCAGGAACTCGGCGCCGACTACGTGGCAACAGGCCATTACTGCCGACGCGACGAGGTAACAGGCTCCGACGGAAAAACTTACAGCCGACTTCTTGCAGGTTCAGACCCCAACAAAGACCAGAGCTATTTTCTCTGCCAGATGAGTCAGGAGCAGCTTAAGAACGTGCTCTTTCCCATTGGCGACATCATCAAGCCCGAGGTGCGCCGCATAGCCGCCGAGGCTAAGCTCGCCTGCGCCAAACGCAAGGATTCGCAGGGCATCTGCTTTGTGGGCAAGGTAGACCTGCCTGTTTTCCTCCAGCAAAAACTGAAATCAAAGGAGGGCGACATTGTGGAAATCACCGACGACGCGTTTGTTTACCGCCGCCGCCATGATGATCCCGACGACCTTGAAGCGCTCTCTCGTCCTTATGTATACACTCCCGACGACGGATTCATCATTGCCAAGCACATCGGAGCGCAGTACTACACTATCGGACAGCGCAAGGGTCTCAACATCGGCGGACACGAAAAGCCCGTGTACGTTATCGGCACCGACATCAACAAAAACATCATCTACATAGGTATGGGCGACGAGCATCCTGGTCTGTTCCGCAAGGCTCTGTTCATCCACAACGACGAAATTCACAACGTGCGTCCCGACCTTGCGCTCAAAGATGGCGACACTTTAAGATGCAAAGTCCGCATCCGCTACCGCCAGCCTCTGCAAGACGCCGAAGTGATCAAAACCGAAAAAGGAATGTTCATCAAGTTTGATATTCCACAAAAAAGTATCACTCCGGGACAGTTTGCAGCATGGTATTTAAACGACGAACTGATAGGTTCGGGCGTGATTGCGAGCTGACAACGCACACCGTCCACAATAGTCTGTGAACAAATTTATGTAACGTCATCAAAAAAATGTAACATCGATTTTCAACGATGAAACAAGCCAAAGACGCTATGAAACAACCGAAATTTCTTTTACTTGAAACGTATTAAAAGTTATCTGTAACAAAAATATTAGGTCAGCACTTTAGGACGATATATATTTGCACATCGTTTAAAAGTATTGATTTAAGTATTAATAGGTTAGAGTAAAAGGAAAAGCCGCCCGTAGTGATTACGCGCGGCTTTTTTTGGTATACTAAAAAACTTAAATAATGAAAAGTCAGATTACAAACGAAAACACGGTCTTCTCCTCGCTGCTCGACACCTGCAGACGGCTGTTGTGCAGAGCCAGAAAATTGTTGCACAGCTGAAGTCCCAATCCTGTGCCGGCTTCGCCTTTGGTGCCGTGAGTAGACGCCACCTGTCGGGCGTTGACTATATGCGAGACGGTTTCGGGCGGTATCACCACGCCGGTGTCCCACACGCTCACACATTTTTGTCCGTCGGCTTCATCTGTCACGTCCACTCCTACCGAGCCTCCGCTGTAGCAGAATTTCACGGCGTTTGAAATCAGATTCCGCAATATGGTGGATATCATTGTGGGGTCGGCGTTCAAATCGGTTCCGCTCAACACATTATTATATATAGTGATATTCTTGTTGTCGGCCATCAGTCGCACAAGGCTTATCACGCCGTCAACCACGTCGCCAAGGTCGAATGTGGTAACGTGCATCTTAACCATACCCGACACGCATTTTGAATAGTCGAGAAGGTTGACCAATATCTCGTAGCCGCGCGAGGCGGAATCTCGCATTATGCGAGCGTATTCTATGGCGTCGGCGTAACGCTGCTGCGTCAGCACCCTTTCGAGCATATCAGAAAAGCCAATGATGGCGTTAAACGGATTGCGCAGGTCGTGACCGATAATGCCCATAAGCTTGGTGCGCTCGTCAATCTCGGCTTTTAGGCGGAACTGGGTCTGCTTATAAAGTGTGATGTCGGAAATAGAGCCGAAAATCTTCACAATTTCGCCGTCGTTTCCTGTTATCAGGCTGCCTTTGATAATAATCCAGCACGAAACGCCGTCCACAGGACGGATAACCTCCAGTTCGATGTCAACCTCGTCGAACCTGCCTTCGAGCACGCTGGTGAAATATTTGTACGCCGCCACTTTCGACTCGCGGGCAAACAATCCGAGCAGTCCCGAAAAATCGTATCGGTAGCTGTCGTCGATGCCGAGTATCGACTTCACCTTGCGGCTGCAGTTCCACACGCCCGACACAAAGTCGTAGTCGTAGCAAGGACTGTACAGATTGTCAAGATACTCATGCACTCGTGAATAGTTGATCACGCTGTTGACATAAAACGAATCGTGCATTATCTTGGGCGACTTGTTTTCAAAATATGCGCTCGCCCGCCTGAGTATCTGCGAGCCGATGTTGCAAGCCCATTTGCCCAAGCGTTTGAGAGTGTGAGGGTCGAATGTGTTTTCGCCCTGGGGCGACAGGCAGGTGTTCTCAGCCATCTTGAATCCGTCGATAAACTCCACGGCTATGGTGGTGCCGTTAAACACGATAGGAATAATGACACAGAGAGATCCGTCGTCGAGAGTGGCAAGCATTGAATCTTTCAATCCCGCATTGATAAATTCCTTTCCTAAGGATAATATGCTGGAATAAGTGTGATGGAATCCGTTGTTGATAGGGCGGCTGATCTTGCCAGACATCGACACCGCCACCAAATCGCCTGTGGTAAAGCTTGTTATCAACAAAACAGAATCAGACGAGACTACAAGCTGCAAGTAGTTGTCGGCCACTTCGGCGGTCTGCGAAACGGGCACAGCGCTGTCGTATGCCACGCTTCCTCCGAGCATTATCGCACTGTCTGATATTTTGTTTAATGAAACCACAGTTGTATTGTATCTTACATTTACAAATATAGCGATTTATTTTTTTACGGCGTATACGAAAAACTGAAAAAATGCAAAAAAAATCGTTGGAATTAACATTATTTTTAAACAATATTAGGGCAGAAATCACTATATTTGCAAAAAATATCAAAAACGGATTTATTAACAAACATTAAAACAACATAGTAATGCAAAAAATTGACAACTACAATTTCAAAGGCAAGAAAGTTATTGTACGTGTTGACTTTAACGTTCCTTTGAACAAAGAGACTCACGAAGTATCAGACGACACCCGTATCCGTGGTGCCCTTCCCACTATCAAGAAAATTATCGAAGACGGCGGCTGCGCTATCCTTATGAGCCACATGGGTCGTCCCAAAAAGAACCCCGATCCCCAGTTCTCGCTCAAACAGATCATCCCCGCTATCGAAAAATACCTCGGTCCTATCAAGTTTGCTGCCGACTGCGCAAACGCTGACGCCGAGGCTAAGGCTTTGAAAAACGGCGAAATCCTTCTTCTCGAAAACCTCCGTTTCTACGCTGAGGAAGAGGGCAAACCCAGAGGCATCGAAAAAGACGATCCCGCTTACGAGGCTGCTAAGAAAGAGATGAAGACCAAACAGGCCGACTTTGCTAAGAAACTCGCTTCTTACGCCGACGTTTATGTAAACGACGCTTTCGGTACAGCTCACCGCAAACACGCTTCTACAGCCGTTATCGCCGACAGCTTCACCGAGGAGAACAAAATGTTCGGTTTCCTCATCAACACGGAGCTCGAAGCTATGGACAAAGTTCTCAACAACTCGCAGAAACCTTTCACAGCTATCATGGGTGGTGCTAAGGTATCTGACAAGATCAACGTTATCAAGAACCTTCTCGACCGCGTACAGAACCTCATCATCGGCGGCGGTATGACATACACATTCATCAAAGCTATGGGTGGCCAGATCGGTGCTTCGCTCTGCGAGGCCGACAAACTCGATATGGCTAAAGAAATCCTCGACCTTGCTAAAGCTAAGGGCGTTAAGGTATTCCTCCCCATCGACGCTGTAAACGCCGACAAGTTCGACGCTAACGCTAACACAAACGTTTCTGACGTTGACAAAACTCCCGAAGGCTGGATGGGCTTGGATATCGCTGATAAATCTATCGCCAAATTCGAGGAAGTTATCACATCT
>JAGCNK010000186.1 GCA_017645985.1 Bacteroidales bacterium
ATTATCGCTATAAGAATTACTTGGATGTTTACTGATGTGCAAAATATTCTTTTAAGTTTTTCTAAATCTCCTTTGCCGAGTTCAAATGTTATAAATCTGCTTATTGCACTAGACAGAGACCCGCTCAAAATTCCGAACATCGCCACCACTCCGCCAACAACATTGTATATTCCGTAGTCTTCAACGCCAAGGGCGCTCAAAATTACACGGCTCGTATAAAGCGTCACTCCCATCGTCAGGAGCATACGGAAATATAGCAGCAGCGTATTCTTCGCTATTCTTGCAGAAGATGAAGGCATAAATCTATATTAAACCAAACCGTTTCAGAATCTTCTTTGGAGCGTCTTCGTATGATACTACGGCGTCTTTGATGTATTGAAGATCTTCATCATCAATCTTGCCGCGCAGACTATTGCCGACAAACAATTCAGTAAACCTAATTTTGGAAATTTGCTTAAAGTCGGAACAATCAACAAAACGGTCTTTCCCTTCAAGAAAGGAATATTTAGACGCTTTAAGTTGATAATGCAAATTCTTACGTTCTAATGGAAGGTGTTGATTAATAATGCTGTTGATTACAACAAAACCGAAAGCGTTACCGGCATCGTCGATGCCGAGGATAACAAAAAATTTATTTCTTGAATCATCGTCTCTTTTGGGTACTATGCCATCTTTGGGTTCAAACTTCAATCTGAATACATCACCAATCTCAGCACTGTTGGAAATCAAATTGCTTTTGACACCATCAGATAATATGTCGCCAATATTCGTCATCTACGCCAAAAATCTGTCAAAAGATTCCTGTTCTTCAATGTATTTTACAAACTCTTTTTTCGCCCCTCCTGCTAATGCAATATCGTAGGAGTCTATCAATGAATTATGTTGTTTCTCCCACGCTTTTTTCCAAGCAGTATCGTGCGACTTTTTAGATAGCAACAAAGATGATACGGAAATGTTGTCATCATAGGATTCGTCCAAGTCTCTGATGTCGGCTATGCTCAATTCGTCCATATCGGGCTTCTCATTTGGACGAATGAAATAATAACATTCCGCCTCCCCTGGCAAAAATGCTTTGGACAAATCTATAAGTTCTTCACTTGGAGATTCTAGTGTCTTACCAACTGTAATTTTCAGTGCATTATACAAAAAGGATGGTACAGGTCCCCTCTCCAATGCGCAGAAATTGTCCTTAATGAGATGTTTGCCGTACTTTGCATAATGTTTGCGCTCTGCGAAATAAAGAATTTTAAACAAATGAATAAAATCCATCTCCCCGCACTTGTTCAACACATAAAGTGCTGCGGCCTTCAATTTTGATATGTCGTCATTTGCCATCATCTTCATTGAAATTAAATTCTGTACAAAGTTAAGAACTAACTATCAATCTTCCAAATATAATCAAGTTATTATTTTCCGTCATTATTATAATACAGTAAAGTTGCCTTTGCCAAGTTCAAATGTTATGAATCTGCTTATCGCTGCCGACAGCGATCCGCTCAATATGCTGAACATTGCCACCACGCCACCTACAACATTGTAGATTCCGTAGTCTTCTATTCCGAGAGCATTGAGGATGACGCGGCTTGTGTACAACGACACTCCCATTGTCAGGAGCATACGAAAGTATAGCAGCAGCGTATTTTTTGCTATTCTTGAAGTATTTGATGCTGATGTCATTTAGATTATTCCAAATCGCAAAAGATTTGCTTTCTTTTCTCTTGGACTTTCTTTGATTGTGCCGATTACCAAATACAAGTCATCATCTTGCAAACGCCCAACGAATTTGCCTTTTGTGAATTTGCTAAGTGGTGCAGTCTTCAATTGGAGACAGTCGATAAAAGAATTGTAACGAAGGAACGAATATTTTTCCGCTTTGATTGGCATGTGAAAATCTCTGATAAGAGGACTCATGTTCTGATTAATTTTAGAATTGACTATTACACCGCCATATACATTGCCCTCATTATCAAAACCAAGCACTACAAAAAACTTGTTACGGAATGCATCGCTTCCTTTGGGAGTAATGCCGTCCTGATTGTCCAATTCTAAAACGAATATATCGCCTTGTTTTATGGTGTCCTTAACAAGACTTTCTGCTACGTTATTTGGAATATCCATTATGCAAGAGCCTTGTCAATTATGCTTTGTTCTTTGATGTATTCCAACATTTCGTGGGTGGCGTTGGCTGCCTCAGCAATCGAAATGGAGTCCATTATGTCGGATTCGCTGTGGTAAGCCTTGCTCCATGCGTTATCGTGCGATTTTTCTTTCAGTTGATTGAAAGTAAGTCCTGCATTTTCAGCAATTGATTCGTCAAGACATTCGATTTCTGACTTTGAAATAAAGTCGATGTTTGCAGCTCTGTTTGCCAACAAAATATTAGGAGCGTCGTCTCCCGCAAACGAAACCTCAGCCTGCAACATATTGGTTAATTCATGGTCAAGCCTATGACTGTTTCTGATGGCATGGTAAAGGTTGTCAGCCACTGGACCATAATCGTATGCCCTGAAATCATCGGCAGTAATCCGACTGCCCCATTTCACCAAGTGTTTTTGCTCGGCGAAATAGAGTATCTTCAATATATGGTAGATATCTGTGCCTTTGGTAGCGTTCAGGATGTACAACATCACTTCCACAAGGCATTTCTTTTCAAATATAGTCATATCGCAATATTTTTGGCAAATATATATTTTTTTAGGTATGCTACCAAATTATTCTGTCTAATGGCAAATCATACATAAATTCTTCTAATCCATATCCCTCGAAACATACGTCCAAAAAGTTAAATTTTCTGCAATACAAAGGGACACCCCGATTTCTCGGCAGTTTTGCAAGCTGGTTGCAACTGGTTTATAATCACCGTTTTATTGATATCCAACAAAGCAGTCATTATTATTATTTATGTATCACCACGTAAATAACGTGAAAAACAATGCAAAGTTACAAAATATAAAGGCTCAGGGTATCTTAACAAATCTTAACAAATCGTTATAATATACCGCTACACGAATTTCAGAAAGGCGGACGGCACAAAGGCTATTGCCACAGCCAGAACGTTCTCCAGCTTGACCACCACTCTCCTATTGTTGTCAACCCTTATCACGCAGCCCTCGATTCCGGCAAAGGGCCCGTCGGTGATCACTACCTTGCGGCCTACCTTGTTGGCTACCCTGTCGTAGTCGAGATAGATGACCGAGTCGCCGGAGTGTGACGCCACTCTGATAAAATTGTCCATCGAGCGGTCGGGAATGGTGATGATTTCGGCACGGGCGTTTTTTTGAAGCGGGCGAGTCATCATATAGCGCAGGGGCGAGAACTCCTCCTCGGTCATTTTCAGTTCGGTGAGTTTCTCGCGCGACGAATGGACGAACAAAAGGTTGTGGATTGCGGGCAGAGTCTCCAGCTTCTTATGTCCTCCGTGTATCACAAACTGCTGTTTCACTGGCATAAAGTTTTCAATGCCGAGGTTGTCGAGGCTCTCTTTTACCTTTGTTTCGCGGTTGTATGTCACCCGCATCGGGAACCATAAGATGTCTTTTCTGTCCACAATAATGTATTTTTGTTTATTGACGCTACAAAGATAATGGTAAAAATTAGAATACGCCGCCGGTTTTTGGACAAAAAAAGATTTTTTTCTATTTTTGCGCTGAATATTACAGTTATCATTATGGCATACATTATACTGCTGCTGTATGCGGCATTGGTTTTTCTTACTATCAAGACTAAACAGACTTTCACTCCTGCCGGAGCTATGGTGTTTGTGTGGACCACTCTCACTAGCATACTTTTGATTTTCTTCCGCGACTGGGTAACGCTCAGATACTCAGGCCTGTTTTATATGGTGGCTGGGGTGTCTGCTTTTCTTATCGGATCCATTGTTGCACAAAAGACTGCCAAGTCCACGAATAAAATTGTTCTATTGAGATTCAACCGAAGAATGGTTGCCCCTGTGCTAGGCGTTATCATAGCATTAGGTTTTGTAAATCCGGTTTACAGCATTTATGCCAACGGGTTCTCGTTGTCTAACATGTTCGCAATAGAAGACCTCACCAATATGACAAAGGAGTTTTCTACAATCAGATACTCAAAAGAAGACGCTACCTATTCCAAGTATATACAGATTTTCCTCACCTTTACTTACGCGGCACCACTGGCCGGAGGATTCTGTTGGCTGTTGGTCAAACGTGTGTGGCTAAAGGTGTTGTGCATTTGTTCAGTACTGCCCTGCCTAATCATAACAATATCGCAAAGCGCCAAGCTGCCTGCTATTTCAGCGCTACTATTCTTCATAGCCGGAATAATCACTGCAATTGTATCATACAATATTAAGATAAAGATTACACTCAAGCTCATCACCACTGGCGTGTGTGTAGCCATCTTGTTCTTTTCGGGATTATTCTACTCATTATTAACTCGCTGGGGCGAAGAAATAACAGACTACAAAATTGAAAGAAACAAAATATCTTTTTTTGATTACGCATTTGGCTCAATAATGTGTTTTGACGAATGGTTTTACAACGAAACCCACAACATAGACTACTCCACAACCCTTTTGCATAATTCTAAACTTTTCCGCCTCGGATTCTTCCAAAAGGTGGAAAACGGTGTGCGTGTAGACTTCAACCCTGCTGTTTCCAACGCTGGAGTTGAGACCTACGGACGAGAAAATGACGAATTCCAGTACGATTCCATCACCAATTACACGATACAATTCGAAGTACAATGCAATGTAAAGCCAGATTCTGTGATAATATCTCTTTTCAGCCAAAAGGCACATCCTAAAGGTCATTTCTTTATTAAAATAGAAAACGAGGAACAGATTGCACCCGACAAATGGCGTTACAGCCAAACATTCGCGGTAGACAGTTCCCGTTCGTTGGTACGCACCCCTGATATCATTTTGTCGCTCGACAGTGCAAGTTATTTTGAGATTACAAAACTCCGTCTAGACACAGGCACTGTGGCTCAACCTTGGGTCAACGGTAGCGGCAATATGTTTTACAGAGACAACAGTCTTAAATTTGGAAAGATTACTTTCATGGGGATTTTCAACGCATTAGGACTGGTAAAACGGCAATTAGGTCTTTATAGAGATTTTGTGTATTTCGGCAGATTGGACAAAACTATGAGATCAAATGTGTATTCAGCATTCCGATTAATAATAGAAGATTTCGGAAAGGTATTTGGATTGGTTTTTCTGCTAATTATGGGATTTATTTCCCGTACAGCCATCACATTCATCCAACAAAGAAAGCATGTATTCATCTGTCAATGCTTGTTGGTGGCCATATACAGCTACGTTTTCTGGAGCTTTGCCACTTCCATTTGGGTGTATACATCCAACATTTGCGCCTTCGGACTAAGTTTCTTCTTATTCAGCATCCTTCAAAAACCACTTCACGGAGACACGTGGGTGACAAAAATAGTCAAAAAGCTGAAATCAAAACAGAAATAAAAAAAGGAATCCGACAAAATGGATTCCTTTTATATAGACTAGATTAATTGCTTAGAATATCTCATACCCGTACTTCTTGCACAGATCGGTACTCATCTCTTTGAGTTTGTACTTCATAATTTTGCCGGCGGCGTTGAGAGGAAATTCGTCTACAAAGAATACGTACTTGGGTATCTTGTAGCGGGAGATTTTGCCTGAGCAGAAATTGCGGACGTCTTCGGGCTGGATCGAGCCTTTTTCGTGAAGGATGATGAACGCTCCAACCTGCTCGCCGTATTTGGGACTCGGAACTCCTGCCACCTGAACGTCTTTGATCTGGGGCATCTGGTAGAGAAACTCCTCAATCTCACGGGGATAGATGTTCTCGCCGCCACGGATAATCATATCTTTGATACGTCCGGTGATGCGGTAGTTGCCGTCGGGATCTTTTACGCCAAGGTCGCCTGAGTGGAGGAAACCGTTCTTGTCGATAATCTCGGCAGTGGCTTTTGGGTTTTTGTAGTAACCCTTCATAATGTTGTAGCCACGGCAGCACATCTCGCCCTGAACGCCTACGGGAACTTCCTCGTTGGTGGCGGGGTCAAGCACCTTAACCTCCACCATCGGGAAGTCGCGGCCTACGGTGGTGGCTTTCACTTCGATAGAGTCGTCGTAGAACGACTGGGTCATACCCGGAGAGGTCTCGGTTAAGCCGTACACAATGGTGATGTCCTTCATGTACATCTTCTCCATCACCTCGCGCATGGTTTCAATCGGGCAGAGCGAACCTGCCATAATGCCGGTGCGGAGGGTCTTGAGGTCAAACATCGAGAACATCGGGTGTGTGAGCATACTGATAAACATTGTGGGCACGCCGTAAAGCGCGGTTGCTCTCTCTTTCTGAACCGAGGCGAGTACCAACAGCGGGTCGAAATTCTCAATCATAATGAGAGTTGCGCCGTGGGTGATTATCGCCATCACGCCGAGAACGATACCGAAGCAGTGGAAAAGCGGAGAAGGCAGAACAAGGCGTTCCTTGTTGGTGAACAGCTGACGCTCGCCAATGCTGAAACCGTTGTTGGTGATGTTTACGTGGGTAAGCATCACACCCTTGGGAAATCCTGTGGTGCCGCTGGTATACTGCATATTGACAACATCGTAGGGCGAAACTTTCTTTTTGGCAGTTTCGAGAACGTCGTCGTCGATTTGCTGACCAAGAAGCAAAAGTTCCTGAGTGTTGTACATGCCGCGGTGTTTTTCGGGACCTATATATATAATGTGTTTCAGGTACGGAAATTTTTCGGTGTGAAGGTATCCGCGAGCCTGGTCGCGAAGCTCGGGAGCAAGTCCGTAAACGATGTCGATGTAGTTGCTGTCGCGCCAAGTGTCGATAAGGCAGAGGGCGTTGAGGTCGGCGTCTTTCATCAGGTATTCAAGCTCGTGGCTCTTGTAGCCGGTGTTTACTGTAACGGTTACCACACCGATTTTGGCGGCGGCAAACTGGAAAGTGAGCCAGTCGGGCACGTTTGATGCCCAGATGCCGAGGTGGTCGCCGTGCTTGAGACCAAGATAGAGCAGACCCTTGGCAAGGTCGTTGACACGCTCGTTGAACTGCTTGTATGTAAAACGGAGATCGCGGTCGGCATAAACCATAAACTCCTGGTCGGGCGTCTCCTTTGCCCATTTCTCAATCCAATCGCCTAACGTGAGTTCGAATAATGTTGTTTTCTCTGGTTTTCTCATGGCTAAATAGGTGTGTAAACAACGGCTAAAATCTTAGCCTGCTGGTTGTTGTATCCGTGAACGCTGTGCGCCACAATGCAGTCGTAGTAAATGCTGTCGCCGGGGTTGAGCACGTAAGTGTTTTTGCCGTAGTTAACCTCAACAACGCCTTCCATACAGTAAATGAACTCCTCGCCTTCGTGCTGAGAGAGTTTGAAGTCGGGGGTAGGTGCGGGATTGATGTCTATGATGTAGGGCTCCATGTGGCGGCCCATCTTGTTGCTAGCTAGTGAGTAGAAGTTGAGATACTCGTGCGAGCCGCTGTTTTGGCTTGAAAAACTTGCGCCCTTGTCGGCCTGGTCGGCAAGTCGGTGAACCACAGGTCCGAGTTCCTTGCTGTCGTCAACAAAAGTACCGAGTCGAACGCCCAAAGCGCGGGCTATTTTGATCATCGGGCTAAGCGACGGTATCGAATTGCCGTCTTCTATTTGCTGTATCTGGTTGACTTCGAGTCCGCTACGTGCGGAAACCTCTTCGAGGCTGATTTTTTTAAGTTCGCGCAGCCCCTTGATTTTTGCTCCTACTGTATTCATTGTAGAAATGTTTATGTTATTAAAAAAAATGCTTTCGTTAAAAAAAGTGCCCAAAATTACAAATTTGCCGTGAAAGTTAGCACACAAGGCAGTGTTTTTTTTATAAATGCTATTATTCGTTTTTGTCAAAAGTTGCGTTATAACAAATAAATTGATATATTTGTGCAAAAGAAAAAGAGTAATGAATGTCGCATTTTTATCGGATATATGCGCCGTAATGGTGCAAGGTGAGGAGAGCTTTGTAGCCCAACACTCCACCGCCGTGCTGTATGCGGTGGTGGCGGTGGTGATTCTTGCCGCCGTGCTTATCAAATGGCGCACCGGCAGCGACGAGGAGGCGGGACACGTGATTGTGTCGTCGCCCACGCAACAAAACTCCGCTCTGAAACGCATATCGATAATTACCGGCATCAGCAACATCAAGGCGGAAGACCACAACTTCTCGCTCGTGGGATTTGAGGATTTTGCATCGCTGCTGTTTGTGCAGTATCATGAATCACTTGGGTTGAAGACAGTTAAGGCGGTGCAGCCGTTTTTCAACTACGAACTCAGCAACAACAGCAACTTTGTGTTCAGCCACGTGGTGATAGAGTCGGTTTCTCTTTACGACATCCGCACCGAAAAAGACACTATATATATAGTGTTGGAATTTGCAGCCAACTATCTGTCAAAAGTCCGTCCCGCCACCGACATCACCACTCACCGCGAAAAATGCATTGAGCGATGGCTCTTCAGCCGCAACAGAAAATACACATCGCCGCAGCAGCCCGAACCGCTCGGCTCGCTGAGCGGATTTTGTAACGACTGGAAGGTGGCTTCGGTTAACCTTGTGTCGTCGGTAAGGCTCGACGAAAAGCCCAAGCCGTTTTTCGACACTCTGCCTCCCGTGCCTGCCACCGACCCCGCTCCTGCCAAGGTAAAAGACCTGCAGACAATGTTTTGCAACTATCACAGGGGCGAATATTCCGGATTTTCCGACTTCTGCAAAGTTACCGCCGCGCCGTGCTTTCTCTCGCTGTGGCGCAATTTTGACAAATGCGGATGGCAGAAACCGTTTAAATGCGTGCTGTCTGCCAACGTTGCCAACATGCTGAAATACCATCACAACCGTCTCCACGACCTCGGACTCACTCCCAAAATCACCGACATGAACATCACCGAGGCAAAAGTGATGGACTATATCGCCGACAACTTTTTTGAGAGCATCACCGTGGAAATAGAGTTTTCGTGCTTAGACTACGTTGCCGACCAGAAAGGCAAAGTGCAGGCAGGCAGCAATACCATCAGCAAGAACGTCACCGCACAGGTAACATTCGCCACGCCGCACCGTCAGGCCTTCGACCGCAAAAGCGAGTTCATCGTATACTCATTGCTCACAATCCATAAGTAAAATATGAATTACGAATTACGAATTATGAATTATGAATTCCAATTATGCATTATGAATTATGCATTATGCATTAAGAATTGCCCCTGACATCCTCCACACTCACCTTCGCAGTTTGAGCCGAGGCGCTGCCGTCGCCGAGAATGGTATTGATTTCCTCATAATCCTGCAACATGCGGGTGCGGTAATCATTGTCGGTGAGAATGTGCGATAGCTCGTTGATGATGCGGTTGGCAAGGTCGGTCTGAATAAGCTCCTTGACACATTCGCGGTTGAGGATAATATTCACAAGCGAGATAAAGTTGATTTTAACCAGCATACGTCCAACAAGATACGACGCATATTGCAGCTTGTAAACCACCACCTGCGGAGTGCGCAGAAAAGCCGCCTCGAGAGTAGCCGTTCCGCTTGTAACCACCGCAGCCACAGCGTTTTTCACCACTGAGTAGGTCTGGTCGAACACCACTTTCACATTGTCGTATCCGCGTATAAACTCATTGTAAAAATCGTGGTCGATGCCTGGTGCGCCGGCAACAACAAACTGATAATCAGGAAACTTAGTAGTAACCGTCATCATTTCGGGAAGAAGTTTCTTTATCTCGTTTCTGCGGCTGCCTGCCACGAGGGCTATTATCGGCTTGTCGTTCAGACTGTTGCGCTGGCGGAACTCGTCGGCGGAAATAATATCCTTTTCACGAGCCTTCATAGCGTCCACAAGCGGATTGCCAACGTATTCCACCTTATAATCAAACTGCTTGTAAAAGTCCACCTCAAAGGGGAATATCACAAACATCTTATCAATCAGTTTCTTAACAGTGTACGCACGTTTCTTTTTCCACGCCCAGATTTTGGGAGAGATATAGTAATAAACCTTCAAGCCAAGGGTTTTGGCAAACTTGGCCATACGGAGATTGAATCCAGGATAGTCTACAAGAATAAGAAGGTCGGGCATATACTCTTTGAGAGCCTCCTGACAAAGTTTCATATTGCGTTTCACCTTGCAGAGATTAGCCACCACTTCAAAAATGCCCATAAACGCCATCTCTCTGTAATGGAGCAACATAGTGCCGCCCTGGGCAGCCATCAGGTCGCCGCCGAAAAAGCGGAATTCAGCATCCGGGTCTTCTTTTTTTATCTGAGCCATAAGGTTCGAGGCGTGCAAATCGCCCGAAGCCTCGCCCGCTATAAGGAAATACTTCATCTTTTTCGCAATTTATTTCGGTGTAAAAGTAGTGCATCGGCAAGATTTTTCCAAAATAATTCCCTCTAAAAACAAACTGAGTAAAAAAATTCCGTTTTGTATAACCGACAAAATGTGGCATTTTATACTTTTGTAGGGTAAAAAAGGAGAATAATATCAAAATTGGTATTTTTATTGATACACTAAAGCTAAGTCTAATTCAAATTAATTAAATTACAAAACTATGAAAATCAAGTTGTTATTCACCGCTTTACTTACAGCGGTATCAGTTTCGCTTTTTGCGCAAGACGACTCTCAAGTACGCACAATCTTCACCCGCGGCGAAGCCAAATGGGGCGGCGAGTTCTCTTTCTACGGCTCGGGCGCATCGTTCGACGACAGATTTTTCGGAGGCGGCGGTTTCGAGTGCGGCGCTATCCGCAACCAGTCTTTGGAGCTGGGTCTCTTTATCAAAGGATTCGGCTCTGAACCTTTCACCGACTACAAAATCACTCCCGACGAAAAGTTTTTCTTCGGCGGCGGATACGGCGGACTTCTCATCAAGCCCATCATCATGTCAAACGCTCCCGTACACTTCGCAATTCCTATCCGTGTAGGCGGAGGCGCTATCGGCTACTACTCGTCGGAATATATCTGGGACGACGACTGCCATCACCACCACAACAACCGCTTCGACGACTACGAGGACGAAACAGGCGTGTTTATTTTCGAACCCGGTGTTAACCTCGAATTCAATATGCTTCGTCATTTCAGAATGTGGATCGGCGCATCGTACCGTATGGTAGGTTCGCTCAATCTCGACTACCGCTACAACGGAGGTCAGATAATCGACAAGAGCGGTCTCGACGGTATGACCTACCAAGTAGGTTTCAGTTTCGGAATTTTCTAAATCAATAAATTTGCTCTAATATATAAAGGTGTCGAAAAAAATCCGGCACCTTTTTTTTGTTTTTGTTTCGGTGTAATGCGCAAAATGTTTATTTTTACACTCTGATTAATAACAACAATATGAAGCATTATCTCTATACAATACTACTATTGCTATGCGCAGCCACGCTACACGCGCAAAACCGTGAGACCATACTCTCCAACATCGAGGGCAACAGTGTGATAACATTGCCGAACGGAATGAGGATTCAGTTGGTAAAGACATCTGAATTTCAGCATTATACATACCGCCTCACTGCCGACGTAAGCCTGGTGGGCGAAGGACAGTTTACAGGCATCAAAGGCGTAGTGGCCGACCTCACCGGTAGCGAACTTCAGCCCAACGACCTGATAGTAAAGAAGATGGTGAGCCACAACAACGCTCTCGACTCTATTTTTGAATTTATGTCGGATATGGTGTTCGGAGGCAAGCAGAACGACTTTCACGAATACAAGCAGTCGAAACTGCAAATGATGGAAGGCAATATGGAATACCGCATCCAGTCGATGGCAGCCCAAGCCGCCGGCGAAAAGGTTATAAGCAAAGAGACCCTTCAGGCGTTGGACGGCAAAACCGTGGAATCGTTTATCAAACAATGCTTTACGCCCGACAAATGTATTCTCACCGTGGTAGCCGACGTAGACCCCGCCACAGTGCAGGAGTCTGCCAAGAAATATTTTTCAAAAGCTGTGAAAACCGCGCCAAAATCTGCACCCGACGCACGCCGTGCCGAAAGCTGCGACATCATTTATTCTGTACAAGTACTTAACTCGCCCGACGCCGTGGTGGCATATCACAGCAGTTTCCCGGTTCTCAAAACCGCCAAGAACTACGCCGTTGCCAATCTGGCATTCCAGGTGATGTTTGGCAAACGTCAAAAAGACGCTCAACGCCGTGCCTCGATGAAAGGCGAATCTTACGACTATTTCACAAGGGAATCAGCCGATGGTTTCGACATTTTTCAAGACGAGTTTTATGCGCCGCTCAACCCCGGGTTCAATTTCGACACAGCCTCGGTGCACGCCAAAGAGCAGGTGCTTGCCGAGTTTGACAAAATGATACTCCGACCCGAATACGCTGCCGAGATAGCCTCGCACATACTGCTTTTCAAACTGCCCAAAAACTTTTTTTCTAACTACAGGCACACTGTGAACGCGGTATCGCACAACGAGCTGTTCGACTTTTTTAACACCACAATCAAAAGCGGACGGTGCGTGATGGTGGTGGCTGGCGACCGTAAAAAAATGCACTGCAAGCTGTACAACGCGGCACGCACACGTGAGGTGGACTATGTGAACTACGATTTTGAAGTATCGCGAAAGATACCCAAAGGTTTCGGCGAACAGAACATCATCGACAACTACCTGACCAAGACAGGACTTGACAATCCGCCCAAAAACCTGATGGAAGACTTCATTTCCACATACACATTTGCCTCTGCCGGCACATACGAATGCCGAGGAAGAATAATGCGCAAATATCCCGACATGTTTAAGATGGACAGCTATGTGATACACGCCCCCGACACGCTGGTGATTCATTACGCAGAGATGTTCGACGGAGAGGTGGGCGTTGACAGCACAGCCCTCTGGGGCAACGTTCACGGCGACTCTGTGAGAAATATGCAACTGCGTCAGAAGGCTGCATTCCCCATCGAGGCTAACTACGGACGGCTAAACATCTACGCCGGATACGTGTGCGACTACGAGCTCGACAGCGCAGGATACTACCTTTTGGAAGTCAGAGACCCGTTCGGAGGTCACTACCGCGACTATTTCTCCATCAACGAGGGCATCAAGGAGCGCTCCGAAGTGTTCGACAGATACGGAAACCTCTCCACCGAGATTTTTTACCAGTATTCAAACCAAAGCGGCTACACTGTGCCGACGGTGATTACCGAAAAATCGCTCGGATTAGTAATCGAGACCAAGATTTTTGAATTCAACCCCGAAGTAGCGTTTACGAGAGACGCCTTCCAGCCCTACAAAGAGCCCGACATCAAGAAAAAGAAACGCTAAGAGGCTATTTTTCAAGAATATTCACCAGATACTTGATCATCTCGTCGCTGTACGATGCGTTTAGACTGCTGCGGTTGAGATGAATCACATACTCCTTGGGCGCGTTGATAAGCGAGAATGCCGCAAATCCGGCGTGCGGAGGACAGTCGTCGTCGAAAAGCGTGCTGACAAAGAATGTGCGGCAGTCGATATCTCTAACCATATCAAGCACATCGGTCATACGGAGCACCTTCATCACATCGTCGAAGGTGTGGGTGTTGTTGTAATAGTCCAGATAGCTGTCGATTTTGATGCGGTACATCGGACGGGTCTTTAAGAAATGCTCGATATCGCACAAAAACGGATTGAAATATGCCAACGCCGCTATCCTACCCTTGCACAGTGCTGCTGTGGCAAGAGCAAGTCCGCCGCCCTGACCGCTGCCGGTTACAGCTATGCGGCTGTTGTCGAAATGGTAATCCTGGGTGATAAAGTCGACAGCGCGGAGGCAGTCCATATAAATGCCACGGTACGAATTGTCTTGCAAATCATAAATCTTCCAGCCCCAGATACCGGGACCGCCCTCCTTCTGAGGATCAAACTCGTCGCGGCTGATGCCGTGTCCCCTAACGCAGAGAAACATCTCGGCAATATTTGGATAGCGGTACGACCTTTTTACCACATCGCTGAAATCCTCGTTGTGGTTAGGCAGGTGCAGTATCACAGGATTTTCCTTGCGGTTGCGGGGAAGAAAAAGATACGCACGAATGGTAACATCGCCAATAGACTGAAACTCAACCACAAAACCATCCTTTTCGCCACGGCTGAGACTGTCAACCTTGTGCATGGTGTAATAGGGGTCGATAAGGTCGAGCTCCTCAATTGCTTTTTGCCAATATTCCGAATATCCGTCAACAGGCTGCGGACGGCAGGCTATCTGCTGAGGGTTGTACGAAATCCACTGCGTGGCACCAGCCTCGTCGCCGCCGGTAAGATACGAGCAGCACTGATAAAAACCAGGAGCAAGTCCGTCTAAACGTACAGGCACATTGCCCTCGGCGGGCTTTTTGATGCGCTGATGGTGGTAGTAAACCTTTTGATTAAACTCGTTGAACACAGCTATCTCCAAATTCTGCTTAACCGTGCTGTTCCATTTGACATTAAAAGTAGGAACAGAATCGACAAAAAGATGGTTTTTGGGAGCTATCTCAATATCCACCTCCGACGCGGAGACCATACCCTCGAGCTGGCACACATTGCTGCCCTCGCCGGCGGTGCGTGTAAACTGACGTGCATAGATAAATGCGTGATTAGTGCCTGCCACAAGCACCGACAAAGGCACTTCCACCATTTTGCGGCCAGCCTGACCTGCTAGATTGTCCACAGCCTTGTAGCCGTTGATAACCAGCGAATCTATCTGGCACTGCATATTGAGAGTCAACGAGAGATCCTTGCCCGCAAGGAGTTTCAGCTGTTTTTTGGCAACGTTGAAATTGGATGCGAAAACCACTCCTCCAGTCAGGTCGCACAGCCCCTGGCTCTGCCACGAGCGGTTAAAGTCGATACTGTCGGACTCCACAGTCTTGTCGGCAGACTGGATTTTCCACCTTATCGGAAAAAAGTTTTGCGCCGTTGCCGCCGCTGATATTAATGTTATTACTAAGAGATTAAGAGCTTTTTTGATAAAAATGTGTTTCATATTCTAAATTCGGTTATCCGTTGTTAGGAAACGAGATAATAAACTTGCTACCCTTTCCTATTTCAGATTCTATCTTGATGTGTCCATTGTGACGGCTCAAAAACTCCTTGCAAATCAGCAGTCCCATGCCCGAGCCTTGTTCGCCCGCCGTGCCGGCAGTTGAGCGGTTTCGGCTTACCACAAGCAGCTTGTCGACAGTTTCCTGCGAC
>JAGCNK010000027.1 GCA_017645985.1 Bacteroidales bacterium
AAAAGGGCGTTCAAAGTGGAGACCGTCAGCGAGATATTTCCCGAATACTATCTGTTCAGAGTCAACGACTTCAACAAGTTGGCATCAAGTTCGATAGAGGAGTGGATATCGTTCTTAAAGACCGGCGAAATACCCGACACCTTCACCGCGCCTGGATTACCCGAAGCACGCGAGATACTCCGCGTTGACAACCTTAGCGACGAAGACCGCAAAATCTACGACCGCTATGTAGAAACCCTGCGTTTCAACCTCAGCGTAATGGATTCAAGCCGCATTGAGGGTATCCAAGAGGGTATGGCAAAAGGTATTGAGAAAGGCGTCAAAGAAACCGCCCGCCGTATGAGAGCCGAAGGTCTTGACCTCAGTTTAATTGCCAAAATCACCCAGTTGCCCCCCGACGAAATCGCAAAGTTGTAGACCGATAACAAATTCGCTTGATTTTATTTTAATTCGCTTATATTTTTGTTTAAAAAAGAAAAGGTATCCCGTACGGGGTGCCTCAATAATTTAATACTCATTATGAAACTAATCTCTACTATTCTTACATCCGTCATTCTATTGGCGCAGGTGCTGACAGCCTCTGCCCAGACGCCGGCGCGGAGCAGCATTGCCGCCCTCTGCAAGCCCGGCAAAAACCAAATCGAGCTCCGCTGGTCACCGCTGGTGTACGACGCTTGGCAACTCGGCAACAAAGGCGGCTATATGATAGAACGCTACACCATTCTCCGCAAGGGCAAGCTAGTGGACCCTGCTGAACGCAAAGTTCTAACCGACAAGCCCGTTTCTTTGGCTCCTATTTCAGAATGGGAGCAGCACGAAGACGACAAGTACGCAATGATTGCCGGCGAGTGCATTTTTGGCGAAACTGAAATCGAGGACACCGGATTTCTGCCCATCAAAGCCTACAAAAAGCGTCAGGACGAGGAGCGGAGAATAGGCTTTGCACTCTTTAGCGCCGACATGTCGATAACGGCGGCAAGGTTGTCGGGACTCTATTACAAGGATACCGACGTTAAGGCAGATGAAAAATATCTCTACAATATCTATTTTGCGCAATACGATTCTTTGTTTACCGACACCGCCTATGTGTTTACCGGCATTGCCGAGTACCGCCCAGTGACCGCGCCGTCGGCGCCTTATTCCTATTGCAATAAAAAATCGATTGTAGTGTGGTGGCAGCTCTCCTCGGTGGAGAAATTCAACAGCTACTACGTGGAACGCTCCGACGACAACGGCAAGACATTCAACCGAATCACCGAATCGCCAATAGCCATATCAATGCAGGTTCGCAGCGACAAGTTGTTTTATGCCGACACTTTGGTAGAAAACAGCGGAAACTACCAGTACCGTATTGTCGGTGTCGACTCGTTTGGCGAGGAGAGTCCCGCATCGCCGCCTGTAAAAACCAAAAAGGTGATTCCAATTGAAAATGATCCAAACTTCACAAGCGTGGAACCTGTCAACAACAACTCCGTGGTGCTTACCTGGAACTACGACACCGACGCCGACATCACCGGATTCAAAATCTACCGTTCCAAAAGTTCTGAGGGCAGCAAGACTCTCATTTTCACCGGCACCGACCCAATGCAGCGCACATTTACCGACAAGTCGCCATTGTACGACAACTACTATTTCCTTTCGGCCTACAACAATATGACGGAAAGGGTCAATCCATTTCCGTTTTACGCTCAGCTTGTCGACAGCATTCCGCCCGAACCTCCTGCGGCTCCCAGCGGCTATTGCGACAGCCTCGGACTTGTGCATATCAGCTGGCATCCTCATCCCGACCCAGATGTGGTCGGATACCGTCTTCACAGGTCAAACAGCGCCGACATCAACTATATGATGTGCGCCCGCGATATGATTGCCGACACTTTCTATGTGGACACTATCAACCTCAATACCCTGTCGAAATATGTGTATTACAAGCTCAGCGCAGTTGACGGACGCGACAATCAGTCGCAACTGTCGGCCCCTGCCGCTGTGGCAAGATACGACAGCATTGCGCCCGTGGCTCCCGAAATCGACAACCTGATATATCAGAAAAACAAAGTGGTGCTATCCTTTGTGCCGTCGCCGTCTAACGATGTGCAAAAATATCTGATTTTCAGAAAGAAACCTAACGATGCGCAGTTCGACACGCTGGCTTCGGTGTCGTCATCAGAAACTGCATACGCCGACCCGACCGCTCTTGCCGGACAAAAATATCATTACGCCGTGCAGGCTGTCGACAATTCCGGCTTGGCGTCGGCAATGGCTAAGAAATCATTCAGCGTGCCTCAGAACAAAGACGATGCTGTGCAGCTTAAGAAAAAAGTTGACGGTAATGTGCTGACTCTAAGCTGGACAAGCTCGTTTAACAAACAGCCTGGTTATGTGATCGTTTACCGCCAGGTAGACGACAAGCCGTTGCAGACCTATTCACAACTCAACGACAAAGGCTCGTTTACCGACAACGGACTTGTGCTCGGCAGCAGCTATATGTACTGCGTAAGGCTGGTGTTTTCCGACGGCACCGAATCTCCTTTGAGCAACGAGATTAAGATAGAAATGTAAAACAGCAACATACTACTTAAACTATATATGAAACGTCTACTGATTGTAACAATTTTGACAATATCCGCGGCACTATGCCACGGACAGAATTTCAAAGACCAAATGCGCAGCGTTTTGACCGACGCTGGCAAGATATGCCTGAGCGCAGCCACTGACGAATGGTTTAAAAAGCTTGACCAGTCTGACAGGCGAAGGATAGAATCTGCCATTAACCTTAGCAACAAGGTGGAAGAGATGGCCAACTACGCCTCCAACCTCCGCGAACTGCTTAAAAACAGCCAGATACCTCTGCCGGTTGGCATCAAGAACGACGCAGGCTACAAGCTTGTGGTGTCAGAAATCGTGCACGACAATGATTCTGCCGCCACCATTTTGCTCACGTGCGTGATACCATTGAAAAGCTGCATACTTGGCTTCGAAGGCAGGTTTACCATTACTGGCAACAGCGGAGTATGCTCTCCTGGCAGAATTAGTATGATAGCCCCTGTGTCGTTTGGCAAAAACATCAGGGTGGTGTTTGACCACGGCACATACGCCGAGTTTGACTGCGAAGGTATCACTAAGTTTCACGCCAAGGCCGACATCGAAATCGACTCCACAAACCTGGTGTTTTACGACGAGCGTGACTCGATATCCAAAACAGTGCCCAAGTTTTCCACCACGCTGGATTTCGAGGAGGTCAACAACTTTACCTTTTCGTTAGACCAGAAGGTGAAATTCGGATTCAGGAATCTCAAAGACTGGATTTTTACCTTGGAACGTCTCGACTTCGACAACAGCGAGATTGTCACCAGCACCAACATCAAGTTTCCCGAAGGCTATTTCCAATCCAACGAAAAGAATCTTTGGCGTGGCGTGTCGATAGGCAAGTCGTCGTTGAAGTTTCCCAAGTCGTTTAGCAAGGACTCTATTAAGCCCACCACGGTCAATTGCGACTATTTCATAATAGACGACAACGGCTTTACGGTGTATGCCAATGTAAACGATATGGCGTGGGAGCTCGACAAATCCAAGCCTTTCGCCATCAATGTCGACAATGCCGAGTTCCGTATGCTCAAAAACGACATCAAAAAAGTGGCATTCGACGGTGAGTTCAACTGGAAAGCCCTCGGACGTTTTTCAAGACACCAGTACGAGGCTTTATACAACGATGCCTCCAACGAGTTTGACCTAAAAACCAACCTTGGCGATTCGCTCGTGCTCAATTTTATATGTGCCGAACTCGAATTAAACAAAGCCTCCAAACTCGACCTCAAAATCCGCAACGGCAAATTTCTTCCTTCGGTAACTGCCCACGGCAAACTCACCATCAAAGCTGGCGAAAAGGCCTCGGCGCTCAATATTCCGCAACTCGGATTTGAAAATATGTACATCGGGATGGAATCCCCCTACTTTAAGCCCGG
>JAGCNK010000187.1 GCA_017645985.1 Bacteroidales bacterium
TAGGGCAACCCTTAAACAAACGTGTGAAACAGTAATTGCAGGGTATTGTCAAGGTCTCCCCTACCCCATCGATCAAGGTCATAATATTGCCGCTGCACGCAAACGTGTCGGAAACGCAGAAATGCAACGAGTGAAAAGAGTTCTTGTTTACACCGTCGGGATTTACGCCACGGAAATACACACGGCAGTTTTCAGTTACACAAATAGAATCCAAATCGTTCCACACCTGCTTGTCGAAAGAGTATTGGATGTCTGGGTCAACGGAGCTACGTTTCACAAGCGAAATAGACGCCCCCGCCCGCACCTCAAAACAGAGATAGTCTGGTTCTCTGGAGCACGACGCAGCCATCACCAACAGTACCAACAAGAAGACAAGCGGATGTTTCATTGCAAAAGTTATTTGTATTTGGATGCGCAAAGATAAAAAAAATTTTTCTCACATTACCGAAACCAAAGGAAAGGTGATTGCGTATAAAAAGGTGTGTTTCATGTTCGAGAATACTTCTTTTTTTAGTTGTTTAATTGAAAGCGGGACAAGTTTTTATGGCTTGTCCCGCTTGTTTTTTCAATTAAGGGTTAAAAAAAAGGCTTTCTCTGCGTTGCACTTCAATCGCAAATCCTCATTTACTTAGTGGCAGAAAAGCATTTCTCTATATTTGGGCAAGGGCCACATCTCGTCGTCGATGATCATTTCAAGGGCGTCGATGCTCTTGCGTATCGATGAGAGGAATGGCTTTACAGAGTTGTGATACTCCAATGCCTTCTGGAGGTTGTCGGCAGAGTGCGACGCCTTGTTGCGCGCCTCCGACATATTGGCAACGTCGGTCTTGATAACGAGAATCAGTTTTGAGATGGTCTTGATTGTATCCAAACGGTTCTCTATCAAATCGTCGAAGCCTAAACCTTTGGTATTGTGGTAATTCTCTGCCAAAAGGTTCTGATAGCGGATGGCTGTGGGTATGATGTGGTTGAGGGCAAGATTGGCTATCACAAGCGATTCAATATGGATTTTCTTGTGATAGTTTTCGGCGTAGATATCCTGACGTGCCGAAAGTTCGCGCTCAGAGAGAACTTTTTGAGCCTCAAAAAGTTTAACAGTGCTATCTAAAGTATATGCTGAAATAGATTCGGGACAAGAGGTAACGTTCGACAGTCCTCGGCGTGCTGCCTCAGCCTTCCAATCGTCGCTGTAGTTGTTGCCCTCAAAAAGTATGGGATAAAACTCCAAAGTATAGTTTCCAAGTATCTTGAGGATGGTTTCGTCGCGGTTGGCTCCCGAAGAGAGTGCGGCGTCAAGCTCGTTTTTAAACTGTTCTAACTGACCAGCCACAATGGTGTTGAGCACAATCAGCGGACAAGCGCAATTGGCACTACTGCCCACAGCACGGAACTCAAACCTATTGCCTGTGAAAGCAAACGGCGATGTGCGGTTGCGGTCGGTATTATCCAACAGTATTTCGGGAATCTGCTCAATATCAAGATTTATAGAACGTTTGGCTGCAGCGTCAAGGATTTTACCATCGGCGGTTTTCTCTTTGAGCATAGCGAGAATCCTACTCAAATGCGCTCCAAGAAATACCGAAACAATGGCAGGAGGTGCTTCGCTTGCTCCAAGACGATGTTCGTTGCCTGCTGTCATAATAGATGCACGAAGCAAATCTTGATGATTGTAAACAGCCTTGATAACGTTTACCAAGAATGTAAGGAACATCAGGTTAGAGTCGTGATCCTTGCCGGGAGAAAGCAAATTAACACGTCCGTCGGCAGCCAGCGACCAGTTGTTGTGCTTGCCCGAACCGTTAACTTCGGCAAATGGTTTTTCGTGAAGAAGTATGCGGAAATTGTGTCTACGGGCAATCTTCATCATCAAATCCATCAAGAGCATATTGTGGTCAACAGCGAGATTGGCTTCCTCAAAAATGGGAGCACATTCAAACTGTCCCGGTGCCACCTCGTTGTGACGTGTGCGAACAGGAATACCGAGTTTGTGACACTCTACTTCAAGATCTGCCATAAACTCTACCACACGCTCGGGAATAGAACCGAAATAGTGGTCGTCTAACTGTTGATTTTTTGCAGAATTGTGACCCATAAGAGTGCGGCCGCAAGATATAAGGTCGGGACGGGCATCAAACAATGCCTCATCAATCAAGAAATACTCTTGCTCCCATCCGAGAGTGGCAATCACCTTTTTGGTGTCGGGCAAGAAATAGCGGCAAACGGCTGTAGCCTGCTTGTCGATGGCATTGAGAGCACGTAACAAGGGGGTTTTATAGTCGAGAGCCTCGCCGGTATATGATACAAAAATTGTTGGTATACAAAGAGTTGAACCAATTACAAAAGCCGGAGAAGTGCAGTCCCAAGCAGTGTAACCGCGAGCCTCAAATGTATTGCGAATGCCGCCGTTAGGAAAACTCGAAGCATCGGGTTCTTGCTGTGCCAGCACCTTACCATCGAACGATTCCACAGGCAATCCGTGGTCGAGAGTAAAAAACGAGTCATGTTTTTCGGCGCTTTGGTCGGTAAGAGGTTGAAACCAGTGAGTATAGTGCGTAACTCCAAGTTGCAACGCCCATTCTTTCATAGCATTAGCCACGTGGTCGGCAAGTTCGCGGTCGATACGCTTGCCTTCGTCCATAGTTCGCTGCACCTGTTTAAATACCGATTCGGGTAAAAATTTAGCCATTTTCTGCCTGTCGAACACATTGCAGGCATAGAAAGTGATACTTTTGTCGGCCGAGTGGTCTACATGCACGGGCTTATGTCCGTATTCGCGTTCCAACGCTTTAAATCTGCTTATTGCTGTCATAATTGGATAAAATTATTGCAAAATGATGGCGCAAAGATAAATATAATTGATGATATAACAAGAGAATAATTAAAGTGCGTTAATGACAATATATCGTCCCACCTGGCACTCGATACAGCGTTTAGGACGGCAATACTCGTTGCGAAGATAGAGGAAAGCCTGAGAATCGAACGCCGATCGCGCCTCGATACCCTGCGAGGACATAAACTTGGTGACAGAATTGTTCTCGGGCGGTATCTGCTCCAAAAATGAGAGTGCCCTCTGCGCCGCCTCATCATCCTTGAAATACAACGACCAGGCATAGAGAAACGGACAAACAAGATTGATAACCAACAGATTAAGCGCATCCATTCCGAGCTTGGCCAAAGGCGTGTCGGGCAAGAACCGAAACTTGTGGTTGTCGGCGTCGATATCAAAGAGAGAATAAATCATTCCAAGTGTCTCAGCCTCCATAAGTTGCGAATAGAGGTTCTCGTTGCAACCCGTTAGCACTGAGAGCTGCAGAATACGGCGGTCGGGAAAATTGACAGGACGTATGCCGGCAAACTTCCACACCGACGGGTCGATGGGCGTGAGATTGTATTTCTGCTTGTGATAATAGTATTCGCGCTGAATATCAAGGTATTGCTCGCCCGAGAATTTATCAAGCTTAAAAAATCCCGACTGTCCGTAGAGAATTGCTGCTATATTGCTGATTTGATGGCGGTTTCGTTCAATAATAGAGAACGGAACCGACTGCGCCAGAAGATGAAACGGCACTGCATTTTTGCCAAAGCCGAACGAGCGGGCGAGAAACTGCCAGAAGGTCTCCTTCCAATCGCCTTTGTTCACTGCCAAAGAGTCGAGCACGGCTGTGGCTTTTGATTTTAGTCGGTCGCCAGCCAGACGGTCAAGAAAGCAGGAAGTTTTTAAACTGCCGAACCTCTCAAAACCGCATCGGCAAAGGTCGAAATCACTGGTATGCAGCAGTTTGTTGTAAGTGTCGGCGTAACGCTGCTCAAAGGGCAGCACCAGAGTGGGCACAAGGTTGCCATTTTGGTCGCGGAGGGGCTTGTCGTCTTGAAAAACTATGTGGAGAATAATGTTGGAGTATGCAGGATTGTTTTGATGATGATGAAGCTGCCAGTGCGACGACTTTACGTGCAGCTCCATATTGCCAGCCCACACAATGTTGCCTATGCGTATCTGTGCGTCGGTGATGTCGGGTCCCGAATCGTTGTTTACAAATCCCTGGCGCAAAACCGAAATGCTCTCGCCCTGTGTGGTTTTGAGGCTGTCCTGAGGATAAAGCCTGTTGAACCATATAAAGGACAAAAGTTTTTCGTTCATAATCAAAAAATTGAATTGCCGCTAATTGTAACCAGTTATCTAAAGTTACGATTCATGTTTGGCGATAAGGTTTTTGAGACGTTCTATCTGATACTCCTTCCCTACCTCGAGCACCTTGTGGGCTGTCTGCGTAAAATATTGATGCTTAGAAAGAAAGTCCACCTGCTTTTGGTTCCACGTGTCGATGTCCAAATTGCTGCCGAGAGCCTTCAACTCGTCGTAGAGCATATTGGAAACAGGTATAAAGTCGGTGCGACCGAGATACACAAGGTCGGCGTCGCACATAATGCGCTCAAACTTGTCTTTGGGATTGGGAGGCAGCTTGGTGGCCATAATCAGCTGGCATATTTTCTCAATCTGTTCCTGAGTGTAGTTCCATTTGGGCAGTATCTCGCGGGCAATCTGAGTGCCGAAATACTCGTGGTTGTCGCTGCCCACCACATAGCCGGTGTCGTGAAAGAGGGCTGCGGTCTTCAACAGCAGAAGGTCCTCGTCGCTCACCTCCTCGCCGTAGCCGATAATCTCCACCTGGTTAACCACGTCGATAGTGTGGCGGGTGTTGTGGTAATAGAGAAACGGCGGAAGCTCGCGTTCCAACTTGTCGAGAATCTGCTCCTGAAGGTCAGTGAACTGACGGAGCGCATATTTGATCTGAAAATACGAGTTGGGATAGAAACCACGGTCAACGTTGAGCGAATAGTCTTTTTTGAGACGTTTTATCTGATACATTTCCAAATCTCTGTATTTCACAGGAATAACTCCGCAAAATTCTGTTACGAAAAATTCCTTTACAAGTTCGTAGGTGAATACCGAAACGTTTATCTTGTTAACCTCAGCAGCGGCTGCAATACGCGACGCATTGTTAACGGTGTCGCCCTTGATTTCATAAGTGATTTTCTTTCGTCCTGAGGCTGTGGCGGTTACAGGACCAGTATGAATGCCGATACGCAGCTGCCAGAATTTTTCGCCGGCGGCACGGTACGATACGTTTTGGAGATAGTCGTTCATCTCCAAGGCGGCAAGCACCACGTCGATAGGGTTAGTGATATTCTTTTCGGGAATACCTCCGGCGCAGAGAAACGAGTAACCTATTGTCTTGCAAACCTGAAGGCGGTATTTTTCGGCAATGTCGTTGAAATGAAACATCACCTGGTCTAACTCGTCGATGGCGTCGGCAGAGTTTTCGCACGAGGTGATACTTGTTACCGCTCTGATATCCAAGTACATCACGGTAACCATCTTGAATTTGAGGGCGTGCTGAGTCTCCACCCTCACCGAATCGGGCACATACTGATGCGGCACAGAAGCAATAATCTCCTCGAGGCGCTCTTTCTCGGCAAGCACACCGTCGTAAAGGGCAGTAAGCTGCTTAAGTTGCTGACTTAGTTCGTTTTTCTCACGAATAAGCGCTGCCACACGATCGGCGAAATCAATATTTTCAGATGCTTCGGTCATTCATTTTTTTTATAGCACCAAGTTACGACAAAAAGTTGGAAGAAACAAAAAAACTACGGACAAATCTCTAATTTTTTTTTCGAGATTTGTCCGTAGCATTATAGCGAATGCAAATCCGCTGCAAATTATCTTTTAAGAATCCAAAGACCAGGATCGTCGAGCTTGGTTTTGAGCGATGCGATAGCGGCCTTAGCCTCCTCGCGGGTTTTGAACGATTTAACAGAAACTCTGTTGTACTGGCCGAAGGGGATAAGAATTTCAGAATTGAAACCCTTGGCTTTGAGCTTGTTGCAAGCGTTCTGAGCGTTGCTGTAAACAGTGTAGCTGCCAGCGATAACGTAGAATACGTCGGCATCGTTTACCACAGGAGTAGTCTCAGGCGAGAGGTTGCCCTGCTGGTCTTCGGTCATAATGGGCTCAGCCACGGTGGTAGTGTCGATAGCGGGAGCCGGATCGCCGTATGTGATGTCGTCATAAGTGTCGTAGGGATAGCTGAGAGTGTCGCTGTTGTCGCTCGACTCGTTACCCTTGTTGCCTTTGCAGCTTACCAGAAGAACGGCTGCTGAGAGCATTGTTAATCCAAAAAGTTTAATTCTTGACATATCGATTCAGTTTTAAATGTAATGTGTTATGGTTTAAAATTTTGTATAAAGGTAGTGACTTTTTATAATACAAACAAATTTTTTTTTATTAAAATAATGTAACTTTTTTAATCAGCCACGGCTATGGCGTAGGTCTGCTCCTTGAATGTGGCGGATTTTACAGCTCCAGTACCGTCGATACGTGCCATATAGCCCTCAAAGAGCTGCTTTTCCTTGTTGCAGGTGCAGTAATAGATCTCGCCCAAAGAGGAAATGGCAAAGTCGGTGACGCTGCAATTAGAGTCGGTGATACGGCGTAGGCGTCCTGTGCTGATTTCGTAGCTGCAAAGCGTGGTCTTGGGACAGATATCTTCCTCAAGAATATCAGTTTCCACAGTGAAAACCAGATAGTTACCATCGTTTGAGATCTGAAATTTGCAATAGTCGGAAAAACCTGCGTTGTCAACGTTGCAGAGGTCTTCGGTGTCGATAACACGCTTAAGCACAGCGCGGTTTTTCACAAAGTCGCAGATATAGATGCGGCAGATGTCGTGAAAAACCAGACGGCAGCCGTCGGGCGAGAACACAGGATTGTAGTAATCGTTGTCGGTGTCGAGCCACTCTATGTCAGACACTTCGCGTTTGTCCATATTGTAAAGCACTGGCTGCCAATGGCTGTAAATGGTTGACTGTGTGTTGAGTGCGAGGTAATTGCACTTATTGTTCCACGAACCCATATACGCATTGAACTGCGGAAGGTCGAGCTCCGAAGCCTCCTGAGTTTCAATGTCGATAAGCTTGATGATGCGTCGTCCCGGCTTGCAGTACGATGAGTAGGCTATAGTGCGACCGTCGGGCGAGATGTCAAGCTGTGCACTGGCGATGTCGAGCTTAACCAAGTTTTCGAGCGAATTGCCGTAATACACAGTGTTGTAGAGCGCTACGGCAAAGAAATAATCGGGCTGCGAACACTTTTTTGACTTGTGCTGCTCGGTTTTGACGGCAGACGTGGACATAGTGCGCACAGCAACGGAATCAGATGGATGCACTTCGTCGGCGCTGTCGTTGGCAGCAGCCTTGGTACAGCGTGGGGCGCATCCGGGAAACATCAAAGCAGGTAGTAAAAAAATCAGCAAACGGTTCATAAAAGGTAGCGGAAGTTAGGTGGATGAAAATATATTATCGTCAGAGGTATTTTAGTTTAAAAAAGTTGACATAAGCCTCCATATCGGTGGCTGTCTTGATCAACGGCATATTGGTGCGGTTAACCACAAACGTGCAGTAGTCGGACTCGGGTGTGAGAAAACGGTAGTTGTCGGTAACAAAACGGCGGTAGAAGTCCACAGCGGTATTCTTGTTGGCAAAGGTGGAGACAACTACAAACTTGAATCCGTCGGCAAAATCCCTGCTGCTGACATCGTATTCCATAAAATTATTGTCGGCGCAATATTTCTGCACCAGATACTCGGTTTGTCCGGCGGCGGGATTGTCGGTTTTGAACGCAAGCACAAAATAGTGCGCGGCGGTGTATAGCGTGTCGAAACGCTGTATGTCGAATCGTCCCGAATTAAGCGACTCCAGTTTGTTCTTGGCAGCCGGAATAAGGTCGGACTTCGGGAAACGTTTCACAAAAGTCTCTAACACAGAGTGCATTGCAGGAATATTCTGCATACGTCCGTGGGCGCGGGCTTCAAGATAGTAGAAATTTTCGGCAATCTTGAGGTCGGCGTATTGGTTCTCTGACTGAGTGCAGAGCGATATACAATATTGGTAACTGCCGCCTTGGAAACTGCTGAGCGCCAGATTGTAAACCCTCAGAGCCGAATCCTTGCGTGCCTGAACATTCTTGAGATAGTCGGGGTCGCCGAGTATCTTGGCATATCCGCTTTCGGGATAGTTGGAAATCAACTGTCCCTTGGTGTATTCAGCCAACGAGTTTTCGCCCTGATATTTGTATATTTTATATAAGGTGTATAGCGACTGCGGCATCAGATAATGGTTGGGATTTTTCTGATTGAGGTAGAGAAGAGTCTCGATAGCCTTGGCGGGGTCGTCCATCTTTTCGTAATAAACATCGGCAGCGGCAAACCACGATTCAGCCTCGATATTCTTAGAAACAGTCATAGCCGAATCGGTCATCGGAAGGTTTCTCAGATAGTATTCGGGCATTCGGTCGTTGAGGGCGGCGGCGGCAGAATCCTGCACCTCCTCCTGCTCGGTCTCCTCCACTATTTCGGTGCTCTTATTCTTGCGACGCCAGTTGTCCTCCAGACGGCGCTGTCCCCATTTCTTCACAAACTCCGACTTGCCGTAGTTGAGCGAAGTGGTGTTGTAGAGATACCATTTGCCGGCGAAATTTGGATTGCCGTCCTGACCAGTGTACTGCACGCCATAGTTGTTGTCGCCACCGCCGTAGTACTGCTGCGACGACTGTGCGGCGGCTTCACGGGCTGCCACGTCGGCTATAATCTGCATTACAATCTGGTTTCTACGGCTCTCTGGCATAGCAGCCACACGCTGTATACTGTCCTGATAGTTAGCCTGGTTGATATATCCAGTCAACAGCGAGAGGTTTTCCGACTTTTGCGAAATCTCATCATAGTCGGAATATGTCTTTGGCAGATATGCCATAGTGCTGTCGTAATATTTCTGAGCGTTGATATAGTCGTGACGGTCGAAATAAATATTGGCAGATGCCAGATACGACTTAGCCTTCTGAACATCGTTGGAGCTGCTCACGTGCGCCGAAGTCTTGTAGTATTCGAGAGCCTTGTCGAGATTTCCGCTGCGGCGTTCCACCTCGGCCATAGCATAGTAAATCTGGTCTTTGTATTCGGCATTGTTCTCGTCGCGTGCCAGGCGCATAAGTTCCGACTTGATTTTTTCAGTGTCGGAACCCTCGTCAAACACAGTTGCGAGGTTGATTTTGGCGTTGAACACCGTGGCGTAGTCGGGATTTATCTTTATCACCTGCAAATAATTCTGCTTAGCCTCGTTGTAGTTGCCGCATCGGCGGTTGATGTCGCCGAGAATATATATCAGCCACGCCTTCTTGTTCTTATTTCGAGTAAGGTCGGCGGCCTTCTGCAGAGCCTCGATAGCCTCGGGATACTTGCGTACGGCGATGTAGATGTCGGCGTAGGTCATATAGATGCCACGGTCGAGTTTCTTAGGGTGACGCTTGTCGGAATTGAGTTTTGATATTGTCTCGAGAGCCTCGGTGTAGTTGCGCTGCATACACATAGTTTTGGCGAGCCACATCTGAGCCTCAAACTTGGCAGGTTCGTGCTTGAACCGTGTGGTAACAAGGCGGAAAGAACTTTCGGCACGGTCGTAGTCGGCTGCCACATAGTTTGCCTTGCCCATCAGCAGATAGGTGTCGTCGATCCATTTGCAAAAATCGGGCTTGTTGTAAAACTCCAACTCGCTCTGGTCCATACCTCCGCGGCCGTAATGCTTTTTGGGTTTGGAAGTTATGGAATGGGTAAGTATGTTCTTGCCGCATTTCTGCACACAGTTGTCCATATCGCTGCGGGCAATGTCGGCGGCTCCGGGGGCGTCTTCTTTAAACACGGGAAGAATCTCGGTATAGTCGCACCTGAGGTCGGTCTCAATCTTCTGCACACCCTCGTTGTAATACTCCTGGGCGTTGAAATAGACATTGTAATGCGCAGTAAGGTTGTGAAACGCACGGCGAGCGGCTGTATTCTTGGTGTTAGAACAGCCCGACAACATCACCGCGGCGCACACAGCCGACGTATACAATATTTTTGAAAACCGACTCATCGCTTAAAACCTATTCTTCGTTGCCAACAATCAATTTGTAGCCCTTGCCGTGGATATTAAGAATCTCGATGGTGCTGTCTTCCTGAAGTTTTTTGCGCAACTTGGTGATATACACGTCCATAGAGCGGGCGTTGAAATAGTTGTCGTCATCCCAGATCTGTTTGAGTGCGTAGTTGCGTTCGAGCACCTTGTTTTGGTTGGCGCAGAGCAGACGGAGAAGTTCCGACTCTTTGGTGGTGAGTTTTTCGGGTTCGCCATCCTGAAACTGGAGAGTCTGGTTGATGGTATTGAATGCATACTTGCCTATTTTGTAAGCAGTTACGGTTTCATTTTCCCAAGCACCCGAACGGCGGAGCACTGCCTCAATGCGGAGCAAGAGTTCCTCCATATTGAAAGGCTTGGTGATATAGTCGTCGGCACCGATTTTGAAACCGGTAAGCACGTCTTCCTTCAAGTTTTTGGCAGTGAGGAATATGATTGGAATCGAAGTGTTTATCTCCCTGATTTCGGTAGCAACGGCAAAACCGTCCTTCTTGGGCATCATAATGTCGAGGATGCAGATATCGTAGTTGCCAGAGCGGAAACCTGTGGTGGCTTTCTCGCCGTCGTTGAAGAGGTCGGTCTTGTAACCCTTGGCCTCGAGATACTGTTTGAGAAGCGAGCCTAAGTTCACATCGTCTTCGGCTAAAAGTATGCTAACAATTTTTTCCATATTCGTATATTTTATAATGTGTTGGTTACTGTTTTAAATTAAAGGGCAAATATATATAAAAAGTTGTTCCCTTGCCAACATCGCTCTTGATTCTTATCTTGCCCTGATGTTCTTCTACCACGCACTTGACGTAACTTAGACCTATCCCGAATCCCTTGACATTGTGCACGTTGCCGGTATGAACGCGGTAAAACTGGTCGAAAATATGTTTCTGACTTTCGCGCGAAATGCCTATGCCGTTGTCGGTTACAGAAATTTCGATACCGTTTTTCACATTTTCTGTGGTAATCTCTAATTTTGGAGTGCCCTCAGTATATTTTAGTCCGTTATCCAAAAGGTTGAAAATCAAATTGGTAATATGAACTTCGTCGCCTTCTATCACATCGTCTTTGGCTTTGAGACGAGAGATGATAATGCCGCCGCGGTCTTTAACTTTGAGGTCGAACGAATTTACAACTTTCTTTATTAATTCGTTGATATAAAGTTCTTTAACCTTCATTCTAACCTTGCCACGCTCAATCACAGCCATCTGCAAAACGCGTTCTACCTGAAAGCCAAGGCGTTTGCTCTCGTCTTCAATTACTTGCGAAATATGGTCGAACATCTGCTCGTTTTTCAAAACTGTCTTATCTTTAAGCATTTGCGAGGCAAGCGAGATAGACGAAATCGGCGTTTTCAACTCGTGGGTCATATTGTTCACAAAGTCGGTCTTCATCTCGGAGAGTTTCTTTTGGCGGAAAATAATCACAAGCGTAACGGCAAACGTGAGCATCACAATGAGCGTAAGCACGAGCGAAGAGTAAGCCTTTTTGGAAATAGACTGCATAGTAGCCTTGTCCTCGTCGGGGAAATATACCACCAAGTAGCACGGAGGCGAAATAATATCGTTGGGATAAAGCATTATCTGATAGGTAGATGGCACCGAGTCAGGATTAAAGCCGCCTGTACGGAAATAATACTCATCGCCCTCGCCACGAATGGCAAAATCGTAATCGGCATTGATACCGTTGTTGGCAAACTGGCATTTGAGATACTCATTGATAACTTTGGGCGAAACACGGTCTTCGATATTGATTTTCTTGCGGATAAGTTGGTTCACAAGGTTTTCCACAAACACGGTCTTGTTGTGAATCTTGGCCTTCACCTTCTCTTGAAACTCCTCACGAGCCACTGTCTGCTCCATAGGAAACGGCTGCTGCCCTGCCTGAATAATCGACATAGACGCAGAGTCGCGGCTGAGAACAACAATTTTGCCTCCCATAGTGTCGCGAAGCATACTGTCGGCAATCATTTTCCCTGGACGGTTGAGGTTTGGAACAGCCTTGCCAACCGACGCGGAGTCGAAATTGACGGCGATAACCTCGTTTTGAATATGCGACACCACCTCGCTCTCCTCGAGTTTCTGCATAACACGGTAAAGCGAACGGTTCACAGCCTGACTGAACTGCTGGTGGCGTACCATCAAAGCCTCGTTGAACCACGAAACCTGAATAACAATCAGCCAAACCATTGTAAAGGTCATCACACAAGCCAATGTAATAATTATCTTTCTGCTCATTGCTACGTTGATTTTCAAGCGACAAAAGTAATAATATTTAGATAAAAGAGCAAAAATAATTGGTAATTGAAAAAAGATTTTTAACATATTTCAAGACATATTAACTGTGGCAAATACTATCTTTGCAATACAAAATGAGAATAATATGCGCCAATATCTGCACCTGCAATTCACGATGTTCAACCGCCGTCTGAGGGATTTTGGATTAAATCCCGTGGTGGGATATTTGATGTTGAATGTGTTGTTCGTGGGATTTGTTAAGGCGCTGTATTATAGGGCGGAAGGATATGCGGCGTGGGTATTGATTGGGGCTTGTCTGATGGCTCAATTGCCGCTGTGCAACAAAGAACGTTCTGATTTTCTGCAAACTACATTTGGCAAAGGCAGGAAAAACAAGATAAGGATAGTAGAAAACCTCATTATTTCGCTGCCGTTTGCAGTGGCGCTGTTATTAAACCAATGCTTTATTCAAATAGCAATAATTGTAATATTGTCAATCGTTTCTTCATTGGCAACATTTAATGGAAACACAGGCATTGCAATACCCACTCCGTTTTCAAAACGTCCGTTTGAATTTTCAACAGGTTTCAGATATACATTCTACCTGATAGCGTTGGTTTATGTGATAACAGTGATTTCCGTAAGTGTCAACAATTTAAACTTGGGCATAGCCACTATTGTGGCGGTGTACATCATAGCGGCGAGTTATTACTCAAAACCCGAAGATGTATATTATGTATGGATTTTTGCTAAAACACCGTGCACGTTTTTAAGGCTCAAAGTGTTGGAGGCTTTAAAAAACGTCTCATTTATGGCTCTTCCGCCGATTGCGTTGCTGACGGTGTTTTATTACACAGAAATACATTTGATAATAATTGCAGCATTTGTAGGAACTATCTTTTTGATTACTATGGTGTTGGCAAAATATTCGTCGTATCCCGACAATATGGGGCTGTCGGTGGTAATTATGCTGATTTTGGCGCTTTTGTTTCCACCATCGGTATTGGTGGCAGTGCCGTACTTTTATTACCGCTCTATCAACAAGTTAAAACAGTTTTTCGATGATTAGGATAAAAAATTTAAGCAAACAGTTTGGCAAAAAAGTAGTTTTAAACAACCTCTCAATAGAGTTTGAGCGGGGCAAAATCTACGGCATAATCGGCGAAAACGGCGCGGGCAAAACCACTCTGTTTCGTTGCATTGCCGGATTAGAAAGTTTTGATGGCGAGATAGTTAGCGAAATAAATCCTCTCAAAGACCATTTAGGATACCTCACCGCCGAGCCGTTCTTTTTCCCAATGATAACGGGCGAAGAATACATCCGCCTATTGTGCAACGCCCGAGACAAAAAGTTAACCGAAATAGGCAGCAACAACATATTCGACCTTCCTCTTAATCAATATGTTACCACTTATTCCACAGGAATGAGAAAAAAACTCGCCCTCTTGGCTGTGCTGCTGCAAGGCAACGACATCTTCATCCTCGACGAACCATTCAACGGCATCGACCTCAACGGCAGCATTATTCTCACCGAGATACTCCACCGTCTCAAAGAGTTAGGCAAAACGGTGATAATCTCGTCGCACATTTTTTCCACTCTCAGCGACACTTGCGATGAAATCCACGTTCTCCGCCACGGAACCATCACCCAAAAAGTAGCCCGCGAAGAGTTCTATCTACTTGAAAAAGAGATGAAAAACTCGGCGGTGATAGGAAACATTGAAAGGTTGGAGTTGTAGCAGCCACGGATTTTCAGAAATAGAAAAAAATTTTTCCGCATTTCATTTGCAATTTCCGCAAATCTCTTTTATCTTTGAAATGCGAAAAAATAGTATCAAAATGGATCAAAACGAATCACTCAAAAAAAACAAAAACCGCGATGCTATTATCAAGATTGCAAGGCAGGTTTTTAATAAATACGGGTACGATAAAACCCGTATGGATCACATTGCCAAGGCGGTAGGCAAGGGCAAGAGTTCTATTTACTACTATTTTAAAAGCAAGGAGCAAATTTTTCAGGCTGTGGTGTTGAAAGAGGCTATCGCTTTCCGCCGAAATATGATCGACTCTATCAA
>JAGCNK010000188.1 GCA_017645985.1 Bacteroidales bacterium
TCAACAAATTCCTGATGCTCTTCCATAGTGCTTTGGTCGATCAACTGCACACGGATAGTGGCATCGCCGTTGGTAGCCTTAGCGTATACGGTAAAGCGGTAATCCTCGTCTTTGAGCAATCCGATACCGAAAAAACCTTCGTTGGTGAGCGACGTGCGACGCTCGGGATGTCCTGGATACGAGAGCGTTACATAATGCGGGCAGCGGTCGAAAGGACCATCGTTTTTCACCTCCACCTTGCCGGTAGTTTGCCATCCCATAAGGCTCTGCGGAAACTCAAACGAGCGGTTTTTTACCAACTCGCCATACAATCCACCGTCGGCGGCGTAGTTGATATCTTCAAAGAAAATGCCGTACATAGTGTTTTGCACGGGTGCGACCGGTTTTGCAGTCTGCACGTCGAGCACGTGAGTCTGCGCCGATGCGTTGAGGGCGACAGTAAGGGCCGCCGCTGTGGCTAACAATTGTGTCTTCATATAATTTATGTTTAAGATTATAGTGCAAAGAAACATAAAAATTTGCCACCATAGGGGGACAAACGGACATTTTGTTAGCACAAAATGGACAAAAGGCAAAAAAAAAGCATCCGAATTGGTCTTTCGGATGCCGAATCAGGCCTCACGCCTGATATTTTCGAAAAGGAATAATTGTCTACTCAACAAAAGGCTTCATATCGATTTTGAGGTTTGAACCCAGAATGTAGTCCTTAATGTCGTCCCTCATATCGGTATCGTCCTTGTAATAATACCATTCTACCTTCACTTCACCGCCGTTCCTCTCAAATTCTTTCAGCACTCCGAGGATGGTAAGAATCCATTTGGATGTGCTTGTGTTGAAGTATTTAAGTTGTAGAATAAGTTCGATTCGTTTTGCCGTTCTCAAATATCTGTTAATCCATTCAACCAGAGGTGTGTAAAATTTGGCAGTCTCCTCTAAAAAAGACTCGCCCTTGATAACGCACTTGCCTGTAATAGAGTCGAAATCGACCGCAGGCATTATGTAGTTATCTCTTACCGCTTGAATGTGAATATCTTCCATTGTTAACAGCTACTAGAGTTGATTAAAACGGAATAATATTGATATTCAGTCCGGTATCAATCATATAGTCCTCGATGTCCTCCTGCATATCCGAGTCGTTTTCGTCGTAGTGCCAGTTAACAGTTACCTCGCCGCCGTCGTCCTCGTAATCCTTGAGCACGTTGAGCAAGTCCAAAATGCATCGCGACGTACTTGTATTGAAATACGTAAGCTTGATAATGAAGGCGATGGGTTTCTTTATCTTTGTGGTAAATTCCACGAGCCAGTCTACGAGGGGCTTGTAAAATTCCGCAGTATCTTCTAGAAACGATTCGCCCGACAGTTCACAGATTCCGGTCTGTGCGTCGAACTTCACCGTAGGTGTGAAGAAATTTTTGTGCGAGCCCTCTATTTCAATGTTTTCTAATTCCATTTTCGATTCTTGTTAATGTTGACCAATTTATTTCCTTTTCTACTAATTGTTTTTAAAATTATCTTTCGATATTTTAACGGCAATCGACAAGAAAGATTCTTCATCGTTTACCGGAGTGAGTTCTATATCTAAAGGACTTTCTGCGGTTAAAGCCACTTGAATAAGTCCGATGTTGCCGCTATTAGGTTTGCCTTCGTTTGCAAGTCGGCGCTGTTCGCGGCGGTATTCGCGCAAGCTTTCGCGGTCGAGCGAATTTATGGTTTCGCATTTTTCAATTACGGGCACCACGTCGGCATTGTTGACCACATTACCAGTTACAAACGTGTAATAGTCTCCACACTCACTTACTACGAGTGTTCCCAAACCTACCGACTTACCGTTTTCGAGTTTGCAACTTTCTGCGCTATAGAGCCATACGTTTTGGGCAAGCTCCATAAAGACTTTAAAAATCTTATTTTTAGCTTTGCCATCACCTTCGTCGGTTACAAGGAGAATATTTTCCCCAATCACCGTCATAATCCTTTCATCTACCGGTCCTTTGTAAGATACCAATATGTTCTGATTCATCAGATTATGATATTCGTACAGGCTGAAATTATAGTTTTCTTTTTTCTTTACCATATCAAAGTCAAATTTTAGGTCAGGTGCAAATATAAACTTAATTTTTTTATATTAAAATATCAGCGTACAATTTTTTTTATTCTTCCACTTCTGAAATAGGTATAATGTTGATTTCCAGACCAGTTTCGAGTATAAAATCCTCCACTTCCTCGAGTTCCTCATCAGAATCGTCGTAATACCAGTTGACCTCTACCTGACCGCCCTCTTTCTGATATTTTTTGAGCATGTCGAGTATGTCAACAAGGCACTTGGAGCTACTGGTGTTGAAGTAGCTCAGCTTGAAGTTGAATTTGAGCGGGCCTTTTACAGTTTCGGTGTACTCCTTGATCCATGCGAACAGCGGTGTGTAGAATTTGATTGTCTCCTCCAAATACGACTCTCCTTCAAGCTCGCAAAGTCCCGTCTTGGAATCAAAATTTACCGTGGGTACGAAGAATGCTTCGTGTACGCCTTTAATATGAATGTCGTTCATTGTCTCTCGTTTTTATTAACAATTTGTACGGTCATACAAAACTATTTGTTTATTTTAACACTGACTATATAAAAATAATTGTTGTCTTCGCATTTAACTACTCCGTACTCGATGGGATTGTCGGCTGTCAGCGCCACCTGAATCAGTCCGATATTTCCACCACCCTTGTTGCTTGCCGGCATGTTGCGTTGCAGACGGCGGTATTCGCGCAGCTTGTCGCGTGTCATGGAGTTGATGTTGTCGCATTTCTCTATCACTGGGATAATGCTCTCCATAGTGGTTTTGTTGCCGGTTGAGAACTGAAAGTAGTCGTCGTACTCCTTGATAAGCATTGTGCCTACTCCCATCGATTCGCCCGATGAGTTCGGCTCGCGCTCCAGGCTGTACTGTGATATGTTCTGAGCAAGTTCCAAAAAGATCTTAAATACTTTTTTTGTTACCTTGTCGTTGCTTGTAAGCGTTCCCTCAATACCCTGCGCCAAAATGGTGAGTATCTCGGAATCAAATAATCCCGTATATGAGATACACACATTGTCGGTGGCACGTCGTTTATTTGTGTTTGCGCTTTCCATTTCGTTATTATTTTTTTGTAGTAGTAATAAATCAATAATCAAACCAATCTTGTCGCCTGAAGGCGTTTTTTTGAGCATTAATTTGATACGGTTATTACAAAATATTTGTTATCAGGTAGTTACCGAATTAAAAAAAATCTTTTTTAACCGCCGGACACACTCTCTAATAACATTTCAAAAATATTAAATATTTCTGATTGTTTGCAAATTTTTTTGTAATAAAATTAACGCAAAGTTTAATTTTTTTTGGGGAGGGTCTGAGGGGGAAGAACAAACACGCATTAATATGTTGATTACTAATAAATTAAGCACAAACAGAAGGCTATAAAAAAATGCTATATATATATAAGGTGTGCTAGGCTGATAAAAATTGTTAAACTTATCGTTTTTTATCAAAAAGAGAACTATATTTGCAACAACAAAATAAAAAACCGAAAAAAATGAAAAAGATACTATCCACATTGATAATGGTGGCCATCGCCGCCACAGTTGCAGCGCAGCAGCCGGTAGACGTGCAGCTGAGAAAGCAGTTTGAAAAATGCTACTTCACCGACACCAACAACACCGTGCTGCCCTACCGATTGCTCAAACCCGCCAAAATAGACAGCACCAAGAGCTACCCCGTAGTGCTGTTTCTCCACGGAGCGGGCGAACGCGGCAACGACAACGAAGCCCAGCTGACATATATGGACAAGATATTCGGAAGCCAGTCGTTTCAGCAGAAATATCCCTGCTATGTGATTCTGCCGCAGTGCGCCGAAAACTTCCGCTGGTGCGAAACCGACTGGACACTGCCATCGCACACTATGCCCGACACCATATCGGTATATCTCAACGCAACCAACCAACTGTTAGACAGCATAGTAAGCGCAGTCAACGCCGACACCTCGCGCCTTTACATCACAGGTATGTCGATGGGCGGATTCGGCACCTGGGATCTGATTTCGCGCTATCCCAACAAGTTCGCTGCCGCTCTGCCGATATGCGGAGGCGCCGACCTGAATATGGCGTGCATACTTAAAGATATGCCAATCAAGACATTCCACGGATCTACCGACAAGCTTGTGAAGGTAACCCGCACCAGGAATATGACCATCGCCATCCACAAATGCGGAGGCAACAAGATCGACTACACAGAGCTAACCGGCAAAGGACACCTAATCTGGAACCAGGTGTACAATATGCCCAGCACATTTCAATGGCTATTCGCACAAAAGAAAAAATAAAACAACATGAAACCACTTGGTAAATTCATAGCCATACTGGCTATCACCACAGCCGCTCTGGCGGCATATTCGCTCAGCGGACAAAACCTCAACGTTGCCGGCGCTGAAATCAAACGCTCCGACATGGCAAAATTTCTATGCGGCGACACCACGCCAATCTACACCACCGAGATGTTCACATCAGAATACACGCCAATGTCGGGCATCGACAGCTCGGCGCAGACAATCCTGCTCATCGGCGACAGCATGCTTGAACAATTCCGCTGGCGATTGCGCGACTACTGCGCCGAAAACGGACACACAATGCAGTCGGTGATTTGGTACAGCTCGCAGAGCGAATGGTACGGCACTACCGACACCCTCCGCCACTTTATCAACAAGTTCAAGCCAACATACGTGATCCTGATTCTCGGAGCCAACGAACTGTTTGTTCGCGACATCATCGAAAAACGCACTCCCTATGTAAAACACATTATAGAACAGATAGATACGATACCGTTTGTATGGGTCGGACCTCCCAACTGGAAAGACGACACCGGCATCAACGAGATGATTCTCGCCAACGTGGGAAGCCGTCAGTATTATCCGTCTAAAAACCTGAAATACAAGCGATATGCCGACGGTGCTCATCCCAAGCCCGAATCTGCATTTATGTGGTGCGACTCGGTGGCAAAATACATTATGGACAAGAGCCGTCACCCGATTTTGCTCAATCCTCCTACAAAAAAATATAGCGGGTCGCCAAATTCTACCATTTTGCAACCTTGGAAAAAATAATTTTTTGTATATTTACAGAAAAAATAAATGCCCGAAATTTATAACAAACATATTGTCAAAACAAAGCTGCGCCATCAGAAGATAATGTCGGCGATATTGTCGGTAATTCTGCTGTTGCCGTACGCACTTTTTTTATGGCAAGAGTACCAGATGTACACACTTTCGGGCAGCGACAGCACAATGTCGTTTATGGAATACCGATACCAGACCAAGTTCGCATTGATCATCGACATAGTGATGGCTGTGCTGCTGTTTCTGGCTATCGCACGCAACATTCAGTCGTACAAGTACATAAAGACCAACTTTATTTTTTCTGAACTATCGCATTCTGCCGAGATACCAATCTTCATAGTGGACAAAAACCACAACCTATACTGGACCAACCTCAACGAGGTGTCGTATCTCAGCCACGCTAACCACCAAAACGCGATGACAATATTTATGTCTGACAAGGCGGCTGTGCAAAAACTCGACGAGTGCTTTGCCACTGGCGAGACACAGCGGATAGAGAAATCGTTTAAGGTGGACGACAAAAAATATTGGTTTAACATCACCCTCGCCAAGCTCAAATCAAAAAATATGGTGTCGGGCTTTCTGTCTGACATCACCGAGCTGAAACTGGCAACCGAAAAAATCGACAACCAGCAGCGGGAGATGCAGATGCAAAACGAGATGCTTTCGGTAATCACAGCGCAGATGGAGGTGCAGCAGGCTGCAATGCAGGAACAGAACGAGCTGCTCACCAAGCAGCACAAGAAACTGGCTCTGCAAGCCAATATGCTGAAAACCAACAACGAAGAACTCGAATTTCGCAACAAGCAGATAACCAAAAAAAACAGCTACATCACCGACAGCATCAAATACGCCCAAACCATTCAGGAGGCACTGCTGCCGAGCGAGCAGCAGATGAAGGATTTTTTCGACAACTTTGTGATTTACCGTCCCAAAGACATCGTGTCGGGCGACTTCTATTGGTTCGCAGTCAACGAGAACTATATTTTCGCTGTAATGGGCGACTGCACCGGTCACGGCGTTCCCGGAGCGTTTATGAGTATGATAGGCGTGCGACTTCTGGGCGAACTTATCACCGAAAACAAGATTGACCGTCCGTCGGTAATACTCGAAGCTATGCACGACCGCATCGTGGCGGCGCTCAAACAAGACACCACCGAAAACACCGACGGAATGGACATAGCCATCTGCCGTTTCAAACGTGTGTTTGACAAAGACCACGACTACGAAATGAAATACGCAGGAGCAAAACAGCCGGTCTATGTGCTGCGCAAGGGCAGCCACGAGGTAGAGAGTTTCCCATCAGACCGCAGAGGCATTGGCGGACAGACATATTCCGACGTGTTCTTCTTTGAAGACCACGACTACAACCTCAACATCGGCGACCGCGTGTACCTATCAACCGACGGCATCAAAGACCAGAACAACCTTCTGCGCAAACGTTTCGGCACCAACAGGTTGAAAATGGTGCTCAATTACACCTCAACCGAAAAAATCTCCGACCAGAAACGCTTTATCGAGGAGATTCTCAACCACTGGCAGGGTCTGGAAGAACAGCGCGACGACATCTCGCTCTGGGGATTCGAACTCGGCGAAAAAATGCTTATGCCCGAATCCTCTTATTAATTTTTTCCACCTACCTGAAACTTACCACCTTGGCGGGTTCCATCTTGCTAATTGCCAAACTTGGAATCACAAGCATCAGGCTCATAACCAGCAAAGTACCCAGGTCGATGGCAAGGAAGTACCAAATCTGAAACTCGGCCGGAACATGGTCGACATAATATGATTCAGGATTGAGAGCCACCAATTTGAAAGTCTGCTCAAGCAATATCAGCACCGCCGCCACAATGTTGCCTATAATGACGCCACGACCTGTTATATAAACCGACTGAATAATAAAAATCTTGCGTATCAGCCAATTGGTGCTGCCCACAGCCTTCATAATGCCAATCATAGGCGCACGCTCAAAAATTATAATAAGCATAGCCGTCGACATATTCACAAACGCCACAAAAAACATAATGCCGAGAATCACATAAACATTCATCTCGGTAAGCGTTATCCAGTCGAAAAGCTGTCGGTTGTTGTCCTTAACATTAGAAACACGCAGCATGCTGCCGTCCTCGGCAATCTGATAACCGGCAAACTCACGCACCAGCGACGACATATCGTCAAGCTGGGCAAAGTCGTCGATCATCACCTCAAAACCAGAGATTTGGTCATCAGTCCAGCCGTTAAGTTTCTGAATATCTGCCATATCGGTAAGGCAGAAAATCTGGTCGTAATCTTCCAAACCTGTCTGATAAATACCCGAAACAGTATATTTGCGCATTCTTGGAGGGTCTTGAACAAAATAAGCCACCACCTTGTCGCCAAGCGAAAGGTTGAGAAGGTCGGCCATCCGCTTAGAAATAAGCATAGAATCAGACTTGGGTTCGCCCGAGGTAATCGTCGGAGGATGACCCTCCAACATATTCTCCTCAAAGAACTTAAAGTCGTACTCCTCGCCCACTCCCTTGATCACCACGCCGAGAATATCCGCACCCGACTTGAGGATGGCTGGTTTCATCACATAACGCTGTATATGCTTGATACCCTGTTCGTTTTCGATAGAGGGATAGAAATCCTGTTTGGAACTGATAGGCAGGGTCTCATAATTGCCGCCAGTCTCGCGGTTAACAATATTGATGCACGAGCCAAAGCCCACCACCTTGTCCATAATCTCGTCTTTGAAGCCGATAATCACCGACATAGACACAATCATAACCGCCACACTGAGCGCCACTGCCGCCACGGCGATCTTCACCACCGTCGACGACACACCTTTATTATACGACTTGCCCGAAATCCTGCGGGCTATAAACCATTCTAATTTCAAAATTATGCTACTTTAATTTTGTGGCAAAGTTAAACAAAAGTAAACATTATCACAAAAACAACATAAGGGAAACATTGAAATAAAAAACAAGGAGAAAAAAATATATAATTTCGCCCCCGAAAAAAAGAAATGATTATGTACAACTTATTAAAAGGAAAAAAAGGCATCATTTTCGGTGCATTAGACAGCAAATCAATAGCCTGGCACGTAGCAGAACGCTGCTACGAAGAGGGCGCAGAGTTCACTCTGTCGAACACTCCGGTGGCATTGCGCTTAGGCACGCTCAACGAACTTGCCGACAAATGCGGTGCAGAAATCATCCCCGCCGACGCTACCAGCGTTGAAGAGCTTGAAAACGTTTTCAAACGCACTATGGAAAAATTCGGAGGCAAAATCGACTTTGTTCTCCACGCAATAGGAATGTCGATGAACATTCGCAAGGGACGCACCTACGACGATATCGACTACGGTTTCTACCAGAAATCATTAGACATCTCTGCCTGGTCGTTTCACAAAGTGCTTCAGGTGGCTTACAAACTCGACGCCATCAAAGAGTGGGGTTCGATCGTAGCCCTCTCGTACATCGCCGGACAGCGCATTTTCTACAAATATTGCGACATGGCCGACGCCAAAGCACTCTTGGAATCAATAGCACGCAGCTTCGGATACATCTACGGACGCGACCGCAAAGTGAGAATCAACACAATATCACAGTCGCCCGTGCTCACCACAGCAGGAAGCGGTGTGGAAGGTATAGACAAACTATTCGACTATGCCGACAAGACATCTCCGCTTGGCAACGCTACTGCCGACGACTGCGCAAACTATTGTGTAGCAATGTTTTCTGACCTTACTAAACGTATCACCATGCAAAACCTCTACAACGACGGCGGATTCTCGTCGATGGGTATGAGCGAGTCAGCTATGGAAGTTTACAACAAAGGTTTAGAAGCTTAAGAAATCTGTATAACCCAAAATTCTATATATCAAACGGTTGTCGATTATTCGACAGCCGTTTTTTTATATTATGATAATTTAACTATCAATTTTGGCTCGTTTGTTACGTTTTTATAGTAAATTTGTAGGCTGAAAATAAGATATATATCAATATGGAAAAAAGGACACTCATAAAAATAGGAATTGTAGCGGTGCTCTCGCTGTCGCTGCTTATCTGGGGACTCAGCTTTCTCAAAGGCGAAAAACTGTTCTCAACCGAAAACGAATACATAGCCATTTACGACAAGATAGACGGACTTCAAGAATCCAACCCAGTGACACTCAGCGGATTCAAAATCGGAAAGGTGTCGTCGGTAGACTTTGCAGGCGACGACAAGATGAGCATTGCTGTTAAAATGCACATTGTCAACGATTTTGCTATTCCCAAGGGCACAATTGCCAAAATTGTGAATATGGACATTATGGGCACCAAAGGCATTGAGATTATCTGTCCGCAGAAATACGATGGTTATCACACCAACGGCGACACACTCAAAGCATCGCGCGAGGGAGGTATATTAGACCAGATGCTCGAATTAGTACTGCCTATGAAAGACGACCTTGTGGGTTTTCTTTCGGCATCCGACTCGGTAATGCACTCGCTAAACCAGCTGCTCAACGAGCAGAACCGCAACAACATAGGTGCAAGTCTCGGCAATTTGCGAAATCTAACAGCACATCTTAGCCAAAATTCGCACAGAATAGACAGCGTAATGCGAAACATTACAAAACTGAGCCAAACCGTGGGTCAAAACACCGACAACATCAACCGTGCCATCAACAATTTTGCAGCTGTTAGCGACACACTTTCGCATCTTAATCTCAATCAGGCAATTAACGATGCACAACAGTCGCTCGAACAGCTCAACACCCTGCTCAACAACATCAACAACGGCAACGGAAGCGTTTCAAAAATCATCCGCAGCGACAGCATCTACAATAGCCTCGAACGTGCCAGCGCTCAGTTAGACCTGATACTCAACGAGTTTGAAAAGAACCCGAAGAAATATATCAACTTCTCGGTATTCGGCGGCAAAGACAAGTCGGAAAAGAAGAAGAACAAAAACCAGAACAAATGAAACCGCCCTCTAAAGCAGAGTTATTGATAGATTTGCTCCGCAATCACAATGCAACATTCTGCACGGCAGAGAGTTGCACTGGCGGCAACATCTCCTCGGTGCTTACCCACATACCGGGATGCAGCGATGTATTCAAAGGAGCAGCCGTAACATACTGCAACGAGGCCAAGCACAACGTACTTGGCGTAAAAACCGAAACATTAGACACTTACACAGCTGTAAGCCTTCCCACTGTAAAAGAGATGGCCGAAGGCGCAATGAAACTATACAACACCGACTACGCCGCGTCGGTTTCAGGCTGCGCAGGTCCTGGCGGCGGCACAGAGGAAATTCCAGTCGGCACTATCTGTTTCGGATTCGCAGCCAAAGGTGAGGATACTATTGTGGAAAAAATATTGTTCACAGGCGACAGAATTGAGAATATCAACGCCGCCACCGAACATGTAATCGATAAGATGATAGAGATTATTTCAAAGGCTTAGCCAAAATGCCGGCGGCAAAACGCTGGCTGCCTTCAGGTGTAAGCCGCAAAAATCCTGAAACAAGCTTTCCATTTTCCATTACTGGTTTGTTCTGTGCATATTTCTGTATTTCAGCATCTTGCAGAAAATAAAAATCGGCTTCGGAACTCTCCGACACAAGGTGTTCGATATCCATCGCCAGCCGTCCCATACTGTGACGGCAGTTGACCTCCACGCAAGGATTAATCTTCAATCCGCCGTTAGGTTCGGAATAAATCATACAGTCTACTCCCAAAGGACCGCTGTAATGGCTGCAATATGGCGATAGAGCAAGGCAGTATTTCAAAGTGCGTACAAACTTGAGAGTGTCGTTCTTGTCGAAAAACTCCAAATCATCAAATTTCTTCACCTTGCTGCTACGGTAAAAACCGCTGTCGGTGGTGTCGAACCTCGAAAATCCACAAAACACAGGACGTCCGCCCACAATATCGAAATGCGCCGAAAAGTCACGCAACTTGTTGTAATACGGTTCGCATTCCACTCCTCCGTACGACTTGATAACAAAGTCGGTCCACTGTAGAATATTGCTGCTCAGCTCGTTTCGTCTAAAGATCCTCACTCCCCTGCCGCTGCTGCCATACAACGCCTTGAAAACCACTCCGCCAAACCTTGAGGCGGCATAGGAAAAATAGTCAAAAGCCTGTTTGGAGTTGACAGCCACAAAAGGATACTGGTCGTGGGTGGGATAAATTTCGGAATCGTGGCACTTGTCGATAAACAGACGGAAGAGTTCGGAAGATGTGATACGGTTGAAAAGCATCTTCTGTTGTTCTCCGAACCCGAAACGGAAACCGTCGGGAAACACACGTCGGAACTTTTCGGCAATATTCCACGCCCTTGGCGATATTCCCCAAGGGGAAAAACCGTCGGCACTAATGTCTGAAATATTATTATAACTGTCTGATTTTACAAAATTTACATTATAATAATTACGCCAAAATGAAATGTAACGCTCGTCGGGAATCTGATTGACAATAATATAGTCGCCATCGCCGCTAAAAAACATAGGCAGCGTGGACAAATCGTTCTCAATCATAGCTGGATGCTTGGGCAATTGAAAGTAAGGCGAACCATTTGCCACCTCCAACTCGCACCCGGGATTAAACAGTCGCAGTTTCATTAATTGTCGCGCCAAGATTGGTTTCGCTTGTATTCCAGACCTTGGAACAATGCCGAGCCAAACGACAGACAGAAGTTGTAGCTCTTGTATGCGCCAAACGGAATGATGTAGAAACTCAGGTTGAAGCAGTGCAAATCGCGTGTCACAGAGAGCGACGATGTGGCAAACTTGCCTTCCTGAATATCAAAGCCCGACGAAACACTCATCGACCATTTGTCGGTAAAGGTTACAGATCCCGAAAGACTCACCATCTGACGAATTACAGCCGGCTGTCTTGAAGGACGGGAGTAAGAGAATGTATAACTACCTGACAGCGACCACGGTACGCTATAATAGCCGAACTCGCTATCGTCGCGGCTGCGTCGTTCCTCACGTTCGCGGCGACGCTCGTCCACCTCCTCGGCGGTGGCTATGATATTGCCGAACTCATCCACCTCAGCCTCGGCATCGGTGGAGGCGGTAACGCTCGCAGTTGATGTCTCGGATTTGGAAAAGGTCTTGCTGTCAATAGAATACGATGTAGAAATCGACGCTGAGGTCAACCTACCCCAGCGTCTACCGTTGGTTTCTTTAAACAGGTAGAATCTGGTGCGGCGGCCTGCGCTGTCGAGCTTGTAGGGGTCGAGCGATCCGCTCATTGTTACGCTCACCTTGTCGAAAAGACGTGTGCCCGCAGAAATGGAGATGTTGCTCAGATTGCACGAATCGGCGGCAAGGTTGTACGAACCGCTGAAGTTCAATGTCTCTAACAACTTGATTTTGGTATATTTGCCCTCGGTAGTGTCGCGTTTTGTCTTGACCTTCATCTCAAAATTGTTGCCTAAACCAAAGTTGATAGAAGCCGACTTGCCCGAAGGCGGATAACCGTAAATACCGTTTTCAAATATAGAATACCTACGTTGCATAGTGCTGTCGAGCGGGTCCTGGCGGTAGAAATCCCAAAACGGCTCAGAAAAGTCGGGTCGCCACGACATACCAATCGATGGAGTCATCACGTGGCGGAATGCCTTCACATGCTTAGCCTTGTTGAAATTGAATATACCGTACAGTTTTGTGGACGCGCTGATTGAGGTAGAAAAGTCGAAGTTGTGCTTCACGTGGTTGATGGTGTCGATACCGTATTTCACACTGCCACTGGCGTCGCCGTCGATACTATACTGCGGATTCATATAATGCAGCACATAGTTGGGATAGATTCGTCCCTTGTACTGCACCGATGGCGACACATTTATATATTTAAGCACGTTGAACGATGTGCTGATAGGCATCGAGTATTCAAAACCGTAGCGCATCTTGTCAAACATCTCCTGTTTCATAAAGAGCGAGTCGTTGATACGGTCTACACTGTTGGTGAAGTTTGCCTGAAACGACGAACCGATTTTCTCGTACCATTTCTGCTTGCCCACCTGAACCTTGCGCTTGAAGGGGAAGAACTTGGAAACCGACAACGCAACCGTGGGGAATGTGAACGATATAGATGTGTCGGCAAAGTTCTGAGTCATATTGGCGTTGGCGCTCAAGTTCATAACCTTGAACATCGTGGTTGAGTAGTTGATACTCGACTGGGTGGTGTTTCGTGTAATATCCGACAGACGGGTAGAGTTTTGCAAGTCGTAACGTGATTTCTGATACGAAACGTTTGCGCCAAAATTGCTGTGGGGATTAGCACGTGAATCCTGGTTGAAGTTGAAAGTCAACGAGTAAGAGTTGAGCGACGAGTAAGTCACCTCGGGATTTGCACCATTGATGTTTTTAAACTCGCGCATACCCGAAATATTTTTCGAATAAGAGAAATTCAAGTTGCCTGAGAACTTGTACCTAACCTTTAACTTGCTCACCACCTTGGCGCCCCATCCGCCGTAAGTATACACGCTACCAAGCAGTTGCAAGTCGGCGTAATCGCTTAGGGCAAAATAATAACCGCCATCTTGCAGATACAAGCCTCGGCGTGTCTCCTCACCATATTTAGGAATGATGAAACCAGAACTGCGGCGTCGTGAAGCAGGGAAAATACCGAACGGAATGCCCACAACATAGAGAGGCACGTCCAACAGCACCAGATACGAAGGTCCGGCGATAATTTTGTCGTCGGGAATAAACTTGGCTCGGGTAAGTTCGAAATAGAAGTGCGGATGATCGAGGTCGCAAGTGGTGTAACGGCCGTTTTTCAAGTGGATCTCACGGTTGGCGTGCATTCTGGTGCGAGCTCCGTAGAGATAGCCGTTTTGCTGTTCGGTGTTTACCTCGCACACATAGCCCTCCTTGGTCTTGAAATTGTACTTCATAGTTTTGGCGGTGAACTCGTCGTGACTGTCCTTAAACACAGGCGTACCTATAATCTCGTGAGTTTCAGGGTCTTCTGTTCCTTCGGCGTACACTATGTTCGACTCCATCTCTATCTGCATATAGTCAGATTCGAGATTCATGCTGCCGCTCTTCACCTTGGTAGAACCGTACATATACACGTTTTTGGTGGCAAGCGACACCATCATAGAGTCGTCGCACTCGTATTCGATGGGCTGGTCAACTACGGAGCGTGGTTTGCGGATCTTTACAGAATCTACAGTCACCACGGTAGAATCGCCAGGATTCTCTACCACGGTGGAATCGCCAAGATTCTGAACCACTGTTGTATCTTGCTGTTGTGCAAACACTTGGCACGAAAACAACAAAAGAATGACTATGTTTAATATTTTTTGCACAAATATTGTTCCGATTATAACGTTAATAGTTTTACCTTTGTACTATCTGAGTAAAATCAGGTGGCAAAATTAAAGAATTTTTCAAAAACAAAAACATGTAGGTTGAAAAACGTCTACAAAAATAATTAACAATAATGACAAACAACAACAAAGCAACATTTTTTTTGACACCTTTAATAATATTAACATTAATTGCGATGTCGTTTTTTGAAGCCAACGCGCAAGAAAACAGCAACGTAGTAAAAAAAATCGTACTCGACGCAGGACACGGAGGCAAAGACCCGGGAGCGTTGGGCAAGCGCACCAATGAAAAAAAACTCACCCTCGCCATCACCCTCAAGCTGGGCAAATACATTGAGGAGAAGATTCCTGGAGTAGAGGTGGTATACACCCGCACCACAGATAAGTTTCTGGAACTGAGCGAACGCACCGACATAGCATTAAAGGAAAACGCCGACGTGTTCATTTCAATACACATCAACTCTTGCAAAAACAAGAATGTAAAAGGCGTATGCACATACGTAACTGGTCTGGCACGTAGTCAGGAAAACCTTGAACTTGCCATGCTCGAAAACTCCGTTATCAAAAATGAGGAAAACTACGAGACCAAATACGGCGACATTCTCAACCAGTCGATCGACTACGAAAGCGAATACATAGCCTCGTCGCTATTTCAAAACGCCCATCACCAGCAGAGCATCTGCCTTGCCGGATATATCCAAGACCAGATCAAAACACGCACCGGACGCAAGGACCTCGGCGTAAAACAGGCGAATTTCGCAGTTCTCTGGCGTGCCACTATGCCGAGCGTACTGGTAGAGTGCGGATTCATCAGCAACCCCGACGAGGAAAAAGAGATGATCACCGACTACTGGCAGTCGATAATAGCCTCGGCAATATTCCGGGCATTCCGCCAATACAAGGAAGACCTCGAAGCCGGCACGCTGAACACCACACCGTCGCAGCGTCAGGTAAGCAACCCCGAACCCGTTCAAAAGCCGAAACCGTCGGACAACAACCAGCAGGCATCATCGCAGAAACAGCCCGCACCGTCGGCCAACAGCTCAAAACTGTGCCTCAAAGTGCAGCTGAAATCGTCGGCAGAGCGTATTCCGCTCAATAGCAGCATATTCAAAGGAATAAGCAATGTGGAGGAGATCAAAATAGGCAACATCTATAAATATACGGTGGGATGCGAAACCGATATGCAGAAAATCACACAGCTGCAGACCGAAATCCGCAAAAAGATTCCCGACGCATTCGTAATAGCCGTTAAAGGCAACGAGCGCATCGACATCAACGTGGCGAAAAAAGAACTGGGAATAAAATAATGTCAGGATTTTTTGTCGAAAGACTTGAACACAGCCTCCACTATCATACTTACAAACACATAGATAAGCATGCATAAAGCAGTGGAGAGCACAAAGTCTTTCGGCTTATAAAACTGCCAGACACCGATTATTGCCGCTATCGAAAGTCCTATGCGAAGTAGATGGCGCAGGATGTCGCGCCCAGTGAAGTTTAAGTTGACCTTGTCCATACCTGTAGATACACCTTATATTATATATATAAAAAAAATCCTCCGAAACAGCCGCCTCGGAGGAAATTTTGTGACCAAGCTGGGGCTCGAACCCAGGACCCCATCCTTAAAAGGGATGTGCTCTACCAACTGAGCTACTTAGTCGACCTATTTATAAATCCAACTATCCTTCAAATAACGTCTGAGATTATCTCTCATTTTTGACGGTGCAAAAGTATAACAGATTTTAATACAACCAAAATTTTTTTTATAAAAAAACTAATTTTTTTTTCTTCCCCCTCTACAGATAGGTAAAACACGTAAAAGCACATTTTTTATCATTATTAATATAAAAATACGCATTTTTATTAGTTCAATAGCAAAACAATTTGCATATTTGCACCAAAATTATCGGCATACAAAACCGACACATTATATAATAGAAAAACAGATTGTAAAATAAAAATATAAACACA
>JAGCNK010000189.1 GCA_017645985.1 Bacteroidales bacterium
ATTCTTGTCGTAACCTATCACGTAGTCGGCAAATTTTCTTTTTCTCAAATCAAGGGCAAGCGATCCGCCCAAAAGTCCGAGACCTATAATTGATAATTTCATCTTATATCTATTTATAATTTTTATATTCAAGTTAGTTTGTTAATTATGCATTATGCATTGTTACATCATCACAGCGTTCCACGATTCCTCGCCCGCCTTGTATTCGCCAAGCACGGTAAGTTCCTTAAGTAGAGGACGTATGGCGGTGAGCATATCGCAATATTTCTGATATTCGGAGAATTTCACGTCGATGTAAAACATATAGTGCATCGGCTGACCGATAATGGGGCTCGACTCTATCTTGGTGAGGTCAACTCCGTAAAACGAAATAATGCTGAGTATCTGCGAAAGGCTTCCGGGATGGTTTTGGAGAATGATAGAGAGCGACGCCTTGTTGCAGTTTTCGGGACGGTTGCCGTTGTTGGGCTGAACAATCAGAAAACGTGTGTAGTTTTTCTTGTTGGTTTCGATGCCGGGAGCCACAATTTCCAAGCCGTACATATTGGCGGCAAACTCACCTCCTATCGCGCCTATGCCCTGGAGCTTGTTTTCTGCAATCTGGCGCATGCTGATAGCGGTGCTCTCGCTCTCCACAAGTCTGATGTCGGGATAGTTGCGAAAAAACTGACGGGTTTGGTTTATAGCCATATAGTGGCTGCGAACCTCCTGAATATCAGCCAGCTTGGTTCCGGGCAGAGCCACAAGGTTCTGTTTGATACGCAGCGACACCTCGCCGCAGATTTTCACGTCGTACTGACGCAGCAGTTTCAGGTTGGAATGTATAGTGCCGCTGATGGTGTTTTCGATGGCCATAATGCCGTAGTCGCTCTCAAAGCCGAGCACGGCCTCCATCACATCGTTAAAAGTAAGTTTCTCAACAATGCCGATGTCTATTCCGGCAAAAAACTCGCGGGCTGCCACTTCGTGAAACGCGCCCCTTACGCCTTGTATAGCAATTTTCATTTTTTTATAGTTTAACAAAAAAGCCCCACCATATTGCTTGGCGAGGCTCTAAATCTTTATATCTTAAACATATACAACAAAGAAATATCACCTCGCACGGTTGCTAAAGTGATAATAATAAATAAAGTAAATCTTGTTGTTCTGTTTCATCGTCTGTATTTTTTTTAACGGCGCAAATGTAAGATGTTTTTTGAGAAAAAAAAAGCTATGCCCGAAATTTTTTTTATTAATTTTATAAATAATGTATGCCGACAGATTCAATGAAGGCATTTTTTTAATTTTTTTTAACAAATCGGAGAAAAAAAAGTTTGCGCAATCAGAATTTTTGTATTTTTGCGGTGTAAAATTTTAAAAACAATATTAAATTATTTACTACTATGAAAAAATTATTTTATTTAGCAGCTGTAGCTGCATTGGCTCTCGCATCTTGCAAGAGCGGCAACAACAACAACGCAGAAGGTAACGCTACCGAAGGCACAGAACAGACACAAGACGCAGCAGCTCAGCAGGCAGCAGCCGACGAACAGGCTCTCGCATCGGCAAAATCGTTCCAAGGCTGGATCGAGTCGATCAACGGACAGGACTACATCATCCGCAACGCTGAAGGACAGACCATCACAGTAAAAATCACCAACCCCGGTGAGGAACTTATCGAAGGCGAGCCCATCATCATCAAATACATCGAAGCCGACGGCGCTAACAAAGCTGCTACCGACAACGCTAAATCTGTTGACCTCTCTCAGGCAGTAAACTTCAAAAAACTCCTCGGCAAATGGGGCACAGCCAACAACGAAATCACATTCGAACTCCGCAAGAGCGGCAAATGCAAAAACGTTGGTAAAGATCAGAAAACTGAATTCAAATCTTGGCGTATGAAAGACAACAACACCATCGAATTTGAAGTTGCCAACGGCGAAAGCTCATTCTTCATGCCTTGGGGCGTTGAAAACCTCAGCGACAATGCTATGACTTTGACTGCTGGCGAAAATTCTAAACTTGAAATGACCCGCATCGACAGCAACCGCGAGTAATCTTTAACTCTCGATATAATTAAAAATCCCGGTTCGACATAATTATTCGAGCCGGGATTTTTTTTGTAGCAAGTTATGGTTTTCACGAATTATTTATATATTTGCGCCTTGTAAAATAGCGAAAACCAATTTAAAAGAAAACATAATGTTTGAAAGTCTAAGCGAAAAACTCGAACAGTCGTTCAAAAAGATAAAAGGCGACGGCAAACTCACCGAAATCAACGTCGTGGACGCACTCAAAGACGTGCGCCGCGCTTTGCTCGACGCCGACGTTAACTACGATATTGTAAAGGACTTTACCAACAAGGTAAAAGAAAAGGCATTAGGATCGGAAGTTCAGGGTCAGTTGAAACCCAACGAGTTGATGATCAAGATTGTTCACGACGAACTTATCACCCTCATGGGTACGAAAGAGACCGAAGTGAACCTCAAGGCCGACCCCGCCATCATTCTTATAGCTGGTCTGCAAGGTTCTGGTAAGACCACATTCTCGGGCAAATTTGCCAACTTTGTTAAGAGCAAGAAAGGCAAGAAGCCGCTGCTCGTGGCTGGCGACGTCTACCGTCCCGCGGCTATCGACCAGCTGAAGGTGCTCGCCGCACAAATCGACGTGCCGGTGTACACCGAAGAAGGCGAAAAGAACCCCGTGAAAATTGCCCGCGAAGCCATCAAACAGGCCAAGCAAAACGGCAACGACGTGGTAATCATCGATACCGCCGGCCGTCTGGCTGTTGACGAGGAGATGATGAACGAGATTTCGAACATCAAGAAAGAGACCAACCCCACCGAAATACTCTTTGTAGTAGACTCGATGACAGGTCAGGACGCTGTAAACACCGCCAAGGCATTCAACGACCGGCTCAACTTCGACGGCGTGGTGCTCACCAAGCTCGACGGCGACACCCGCGGTGGTGCGGCACTCTCTATCCGCTACACAGTAGACAAGCCTATCAAGTTCGTGTCGCAGGGCGAGAAAATCGACGCGCTCGACATCTTCTACCCCGCACGTATGGCCGACCGTATCCTCGGCATGGGCGACATCGTTTCTTTGGCTGAACGCCTGCAGGCTCAGTACGACGCCGAAGAGGCAGCCAAACTGCAGCAGAAAATACGCAAAGACCAGTTCAACTTCAACGACTTCCTCGACCAGATACAGCAGATCAAGAAGATGGGTAGCCTCAAAGACCTCGCCGCAATGATTCCAGGCGTGGGCAAGGCCATCAAAAACCTCGACATCAGCGACGACGCATTCAAAGAGGTAGAATCTATCATCAAGTCGATGACCCCCTACGAACGCGAGCACCCAGAGGTAATCAACGGTTCGCGCCGCCGCCGCATAGCCGACGGAAGCGGCAACGACGTGGCTGTGGTAAACCGCCTCTTGAAACAGTTTGAAGAAACACGCAAGATGATGAAGATGCTCTCTGGTGGCGGCGGACGCCGTCTCATGGGTATGATGCAAGGAATGGGAAGACGCAGATAAACACTTTAATAATATGACACTAATCGACGGAAAAAAGACTTCGGCAGAAATCAAAGCCGAAATAGCCGAGCAAGTAAAACAGATGCTTGCCGAGGGCAAGAAAGCCCCGCACCTTGTGGCTGTACTCGTAGGTCACGACGGCGGAAGCGAAACATACGTTGCCCACAAAATCAAATCGTGCGAGGAGGTAGGTTTCAAATCCACCCTCATACGCTTTGAAGACAACGCCACAGAAAAAGAGCTTCTCGACACAGTAGACAAGCTCAACAACGACCCCGACGTGGACGGATTTATCGTGCAGCTGCCCCTGCCCAAGCATATCGACGAGCAGAAGATTATCGAGGCTGTATCGCCCAAAAAAGACGTTGACGGATTCCATCCCGTAAACCTCGGCCGTCTGGTGGCAGGATTAGACACTTTTGTGTCGGCTACTCCATCGGGCATTGTCGACCTGCTTAAACGCTACAAAATCGAAACCGCTGGCAAGCACTGCGTAATCATAGGCCGCAGCAATATCGTAGGCCGTCCGCTGAGCATCCTGATGAGCCAGAAGGGCATCGACGCCACTGTTACCGTATGCCACAGCCGCACCGAAAACCTCAAAGAGATCGTGCGCACTGCCGACATCATCGTGGCTGCCATAGGCAAACCCGGATTCGTTACCGCCGACATGGTTAAAGAGGGCGCTGCTATCATCGACGTTGGCACCACACGCGTTCCTTCCACCGAAACCAAATCGGGTTGGAAGCTCAAAGGCGACGTGGATTTCGACAATGTTGCATCCAAAGCATCGTTTATCACTCCCGTGCCGGGCGGCGTTGGTCCTATGACCATCTGCTCGCTACTCAAAAACACGCTCAAAGCTGGCAAAATGAGATAAAACACATCACCTCGCCCCTATTCCGGTGCTTGATAAAAACTATCGTTTAAGCCGCCTTCTACAAAAGCGCCGTCTTTGACGATATAGTTGTTGTAATTAGCACCTTCGGCACCGGGATTGGCGGTGTAGATGGTGAGAACGCCATTGTTAAGGGTTGCCAAATCTACCATCAAACCATAAAATTCGCCCATATCGTCAACACGCCAAACCGACTCCTCGTTCCAAGTGGCGGGCTCTTCTTTTACGGCAAAAATCTCACTGTTGAGAAACAGCGCAGAAATGCCGAGAGCATCGGTTCCTTTGTTCTTAAATTGAACATTAACCATTTGATATTCACCGTTTTTACCAAAGGCAACAGACGAAGGCATCGATTGAATCTTGCGTCCGTATTTCTTTTCCAATGCGGCTTTCATTTCAACAGTTACCACTGATTTTTCTTGAAAAGGCAGAACCTCGTTGTTTGCCACAAAAAAACTATCCACGAGCAACGCAGCATCCCAAATAGCATCCCACTCGTTTTCAGGATTTTCGAGAAGTTTACCACTGTTCATCGTATAAACCCATCCCGACAGATTGTCGAAATTTCTATAAGTGTCGCGATAGTTGTTGTTATCCTTGTTTTCGAGTTGCACACCCTTGAATGTTACAGAATGAGCAATTCCGTTGTAAAATATTGTCTTATAGTTTTTTAGCGAATCAGGTGCAGCAGGTGTAACACCATCGTCAAATTGCTGACGGACAAGAAATTTTGTGCCGTATTGGTCGCTTAGTACATATACAGGCTGTGCAGGTTGCGGAGTTTTGACAGTTTGTGTCGACGCAGACGAATCGGCGTTTTGCGATGTTTGGGTTTGATTTCCTCCTCCGCACGAAACAAGAGCAAATGCGGCAAGAGAGATGATTAAAATGTGTTTTTTCATAATGCTGACAATTATATTATTAATCCAAGGCAAATATAGTGATTTTTAGCGCATACGTAACCGCGCCGCACAACAATTATCAGTAAATCCACTCAGTATTTTTACTTATACCCCACTAAGTTATTCCCTTAAATGCCGCTCAGAGTGTTTTAAACGCCGTTTTTTTATTATATTTTTGAAACGAATAAAATAATAACATTATGGACGGATTAATAACACAGAGAGACACCGTAAACAATTGGATGAAGCGTTACGGAGTAAGATTCGGAATTTACAAAAACGGCGAATTTAAGGAACAAATTTTTCCTTTCGACCCGATTCCGCGCAAGATTTCTGCCTCGGAGTGGAAATTTTTAGAAAAAGGCCTTGTACAACGTGTTAAGGCTCTCAATCTATTTTTGGCGGACGTTTATTCTCAGAAACAGATCATAAAGGAAAATGTTGTGCCGGAGGATTTCGTATTCTCGTCGTCGGGCTATCTTCCTTTCTGCGAGGGAATTAAACCGTCGAAAAACATCTATTCGCACATTTCGGGCATCGACTTGGTGCACGGCAAAAACGACGAATGGTACATCTTGGAAGACAACCTACGTATTCCTTCGGGTGCGTCGTATCCGCTGATAGCGAGAGAGATAACGCGAAACGTGTCGCCATCAACATTTGAAACCAACGCCGTAGCCGACAACCGCAACTACGCCAAGATGCTCAAAAATATGATGGACTATGTGAAAACCGGCGACGGCATCAACGTAATCCTCACCCCCGGACGCTACAATTCGGCATATTTTGAACATTCGTATTTTGCCGAAAAAACGGGCGCGGTATTGGCAGAAAATTCAGAACTTAGGGTTGAAGACGATATGCTTTATTATATCGGAATTGGTAACGAAAAACAAAGAGTTAGCGCAGTTTACCGACGCATTTCCGACGAGTATCTCGACCCGCTTGTGTTTAATGCCGACTCGCTGCTCGGTGTGCCTAACATTATGCAGGTATACCGAAAGGGCAACCTCGCCATCATCAACGCGCCCGGCAACGGCGTGGCAGACGACAAGGGAATATATTATTTTGTCCCCAAAATGATAAAATACTATCTTGGCGAAGAACCGATTTTGCACAACGCCCCCACCTATCTGCCGTTTTACGAGGAGGACAGAAAATTTGTGCTCGACAACCTCAAACGCCTTGTTATCAAGGACGTTGCAGAGGCAGGCGGCTACGGAGTAATCTTCTGCGAAAAATTGTCGAGAGAAAAACTCGAAGAGATTCGCAACCTTGTAATCACTCAGCCGCGCCGATGGATAGCACAAGAAGTGGTGGATTTCAACGACTTGCCGATTTTTGAAGGCGACCAAATCGTTGAACGCAAAGCCGACCTCCGCGCCTACGTTGTCTCCGGCGAAGAGACCGAAGTGTGGAAATGCGGTCTCACCCGCTTCTCCCGCAACCCCGACTCGTTTATAGTCAACTCATCGCAAGGTGGAGGATTTAAGGATACGTGGGTGATGGAGTAAGAATAATTTTAAAAACAGCAAACAGTGAAAATTGTTTGCTGTTTTTTTTTACAGATGTTTCAGAAATAATTAGGTGTGTTTTGTTGAAAAGGATTTATTTTTGTAAATTTGCAGAAATAAATTAAAGTGTTATAGGCTATGACAACAACAGCATTAAATGGTCTATTCCAATATATTCTTTCGCTAAACCTTTCAAAGCGCAATTCCAAATGGTTGGCAGAGAAAATTTTGGAAAGTACAGAAAACAAATCAACTCCCGAAATCGCCAAGATTCCCGAGGAATACCGTTGCGACCCATACGAAACAAGTCCTTCGGGCGACCCGTTCTTCGCCGACAAAAGAAATGTGGAATTCGTGAGAAAACGGTTAGAAGACGCGCAGCACAGCGACCCGAATACGCTTGTGAGAACAAAAAGCCGCGAAGAAATCGAAAAACTGATTGAGTCGCTATGAGTTACGAAATTACATACGAAGATGCTGCGTTGAAGGACATCAAAGCCATCAAAAAGAGCGGCAACAAACCGTTGGTGAAGAAATTAACGAATCTTTTGATTGAAATTGCCGAGCATCCTCGCACAGGGACAGGTCAAGTAGAGCAATTGAAACATTATCCCTATAAACAAACTTGGTCGCGGCGTCTGAACCAAGAGTAC
>JAGCNK010000190.1 GCA_017645985.1 Bacteroidales bacterium
CGCCACGTTTGACAGTGTGGTGATAGCTCCCTGCCCGACCACGCTGATATTGATATATGTGTTCGCCCCTACACTGCCGACAACGGCTCCAGACCACGCGGCGTTTGCCGCAAAGGTAAGTTCACGCTCATCCTCGATAACACCATTAGTGGTGTTGAGGGTGTATGAGTTCGAGCCGAAGGTGATTGACAATCCATAACTCTGCGTCGAGGACTGCATCTTGGTGCTCACCTTGTATGTGCCAGCCTTCGTGATTGTCGGGAACTGCCCTCGGATGCCGGTGATGGTAATGCTGCCGCCACCAGAAACATTGTTCCTCTCCATACCGCCCACCTCAACGATGAGTGCATCCTGCTTGGCATCCCAATTAGTGATGTCACTTGAGCTGATACCGGCAGCAGCACTTGCGCTGAAGATGGGGTCTGCCTCGGTGAAAGACTGGAGAGCGGTGTCAGCCTTGCTGAGAGATGTCAGAACATCTTGGGCAAGATGTGTTTTCGGGATGCCAGCTGATGGCTTGTCGTATTTATTGCTCCACGCTGTCTTCTCTACGTCAGAAGGCAGTGTAACAGCCGATTGCTCCCAAGATGTGGTTTCATACGGATTGTCGAGGCTTGCGATTGCCACGACGAACATCCTTAAAGTTGTTTCTCCATCCCAACCGCCAAATGATGCATAATAATAGGTACCGCCACCATATTCCTCAACGAGAGGATATAGATGATTATTGTAATCCAAGTAGACTATACTACCGGGATTTCTATTTGCCACAGCTTGTGCTACATCTACTCCCGATGCATTATACTGTATATGTATTTCCTGTGGAGCATTGGCAATTAAGGAATAACTTAACTTGTTCGCACTATTTATGACATCCTGCTTTGTCGCAAGCGCCGCATCCAAATCATCTTGCGTAACATAGCCGTCAACGGATATGGATGTGTTGCCGATGAGTTCCCAGCTGTATCGTGGCTCTGCTCCCTCGCCAGCATCTATGGTGATATACTCATCATAGGAGTTCAGCGTCTGCGGATTCTGCGACGGCACGAGGCATATCTTGTACATCGTGTCGGCAGATGCTTCAGGCAGTTCCTCCGCCCTCATAGGAACGAAAGGATGAAAGCCGCTGACGAGGCTGCTGACTTCCTGCTTATTATATACCTCACTTTTCTTGTAATAGTACACAAGGTCGTTTACCCACTTGGTGATGAATCTTGACAGATCCGGCATTACACCAGGCGCAAGATCACTTGCCGGAATACCTCCGGCAGGAAAGTCGTACTTGTTATCCCAGAAGTCCTTCTCCGCATCGGACACGAGCCTGTGTTCAGCATCGTCAGCAAGATCTTTTAGTTCATCAGGAACAACTATATTCACATTGCCGGAAGCGTCCTTCGGTCTCGGGCTACCATTGACGCTAATGCTTTCTATCTTGTCGATATCTTGTATCGCTTGATAGATGCCATCTGACTTTACCGGATTCTCGCTACCCGACTCGGGATAATCATCAAAGGTGAGTTTATCTTGTTTGATCGCAAGAGCATTCTGCAGTGTACTTGGCTGTACAGCTCTGTCCGCTTTACCAAGAGAACCCTGTACATCACCTGATAGATGAGCCCTCGGGATACCACCATTCGGCATATGGTATGCGGTAGCGCCTTGTGCCGCGTTCTGCCTTATCTCGTCAATGTCTGGGATATTCTTCGTGATGATATAGCTCTCGAAGTCAGCCAAGAGCATCCTGCGGTTTACACCGTTGTCGACAACTGCGACCCATTCCTCGCCACCGATGTTCTCAGTGCCGAGGATTTCAAAGTCGGTGTCCTTATATCCGAGAGACGCCAGCTTCTGCTGCATCTCGAGTACCTGCTGTCTTGTGAATGCCATGGCTAACCTTGCTGTATTATTTTTGCAACATAGATAGGATAATAGTTATTCTTATAATCATATCCGCCATAGCAGAATATTACTCTTGCATATCTTGTCTCACCAGAGCCATTTGCAAGCCATTCAATATGAGGATATATCTTGCCAGTCGAACCTAACGATATTGTATTGCTCTGACTTGGAGCGTACGAACCAGTGTGTGAATTACCATCACCAACATATACACCACACCATTGTCCTTGTCCGGTCTTACTCGTATCTGTAGTCCATTCGCCATAATCTTCAGACCAATATTCAACAACATAACTGATGCTGGTTGCAACTCCAGATGTAGAAGTTGTAACGCGAGAATTATTGTGATAAGCTTCCATCCATATCGGGGTGTTATCACCACTCGCGTGCGTCAACCTTTCGTTTGCATAGACTGAAGTTGCCTCATCATTGCTTGCAACATTGCTTATAACACGTTCATCACCCATTCGCCAAGTACAAGGAGCATCGAGGTTATGAACAAAACCATTAATATCTTCCTGATTCAAAGAATAACTCCACAGACTTGTATGCTCATAAACGGTATTGTTGTCAATGTTATTCGCGTTGCCTCTTGTGATATCATTATGTTCGTACCTCAATTCACTCGGGTTGCCGCTTCCAGAAGTTTGTGTTATAGTAACAGTTGCAGATGCGCTACCGATATTCGAATAAATTGTTCGTGTTGTTTCTATATCAGAATCAGTATGGTTTATACCAAATGAATATGTTATATCGTGATATGTTGACAATACGGCTGTCGTCTGCGATGTTCCATTGTTCGGAACAATGCGCTGGCAACCGCCCTCAACTGTGGGCGTAGCATTATAGGCTTCATCGGCTGCACCATTCATTACCTTCATAGATGTTGCGCGTACAGTTATCGAGCCGCCACGACCCCCAATCGTAAATTGGCTTTGACTAAGGTTAATATAATATCCAGAGATAATCATCGTATACGATGCCTCTACTCTTCCATAGTTTCCGTGAGCCGCAATTGCGGCTTTTACCGATACCTCGCCGACTCCACCAACAAGCGTTACGAGTCCTTCGTTTGATACAGTGGCTATGCTTGTATTGCTTGTATTGCCGCTATCAGCGTTATAGCACCACTCGAAATAGCCTGCGTGGATGTTGTCGTATATGGGCACATTAAAGTCTGGTAACAACTGGCTTGTTCTTGAAAAACTAAACTGTTGTGCACCCTCCTGAATATCACTTGGCAGATATTTAAATCTCAGTGTCGGCATCTGTGCGCTAATTGTCGCGTAGTATGTATCATATGCAGCGGTGTAATTTACGCCACCGCTCTGTCCAGCATAAACCTGAGCACGCACCTCGACAGGATTTGAAGATGCTGTCTTACCGACAAGAACGCCTCCATCACCAACGATATTCGAACTTGCGCTACTCCACATTACTGATGTACTGTTGCTATAGTAACTTGCTTTACTTCCGCCGCTCTCAAGAAGTGCGGCGTGTACATAGAACACATCGCCAGTCTTTACCGTAAATGATGTAGTAGAATCAGTTGACCACTCGAGTGTCTGTCCATTCTTCGATGTGCTCGATGAGCTTGCTGTTATCTTAAATGTGACAGTCTTGTTTCCGCTTGTCGTGAGTGTTATCACATTATTTTCCACAGCACCATTTACCTGAACTCTCGCATACAAAATGCTCGCAATTGTCGAGTTGCTGACTGAATAATAAACAGGTCTATGGCTGACAGTTGCTTCCGCTTTATTGTAATACTTGTTGCCAAGCAATACGTCTACAGTTTGCATTGTTGTAGTCTGAGTAAAGTCCACAACGTCTGTAGTGTCTTGAGTCGGTGTATTAGCCTGAAGAACTGTTACCTTCGCAGTTGTTTCTTTCGCTGCATATGAGCCCGTAGCCTCAACATAAATCCTAATCACAAGGTTACTTCCAGTGGTTATACCAGTAACCGTTCCATCGTTTGACACGCTTACAGCAGACGGGCTCAATGATGTGTATTTCACGGTCTGCACGCTGTTGTTTACCGACGCATTGAGATTTGCCGATGTCGGCAATTGCTGATCATTCGGCAAATAGATTGTTACGCTCGGATTGCCAACCGTTATCACTGGATCTGTCACGGATACCGGTGTAACAGTTATCTGGTATGAGGCTGTTCCAGGATTGTATCCACTCCTTGTAGCGGTAGCTGTTATGGTCACTGTGCCAGCGGCGATACCAGTTACCTGACCACTTGCATTGACCGTGGCTATACTATTCTTTGATGACGTATACTCTATATATGTATTGCTGTCATTAGGAGTTTTTGAAGAGATAGCTTTTGTAAATGTCGATCCAACTTGAACCTGATATGTAGCAGAAGGATTGCTGAACGTTACTGTACAAGTAGGAGTTGGAGTTGCATTTCCTATTGCAATATCGTATTGAATCTTTTTATAAGCATATGTATTGGTCTCCTGCACTTCGGCATAAATGATTGCAGTACCTTGCGCCTTTGGAGTAATTGCTCCACCATACATACTAATCTTTACGATATTTTCATCTGACGATGTATACTTTACGGTCCTATTTGGCGCATTCGTATCTGTGGCAAGCGCGACTTGACTTGTGTCATCCAATGGAATGGCAGTTGACGAGCCAGGAGTATTCTGCCATACGAGAGTCGTGGTCGGTATCAATCCAACACTTATCGTAGTCGTGTCATAGCACCTACTATACAATCCGCTTGCAGGATATTCTATTGTGAGGTCAAAACTTCCTTTCGCCAAACCGACAACATACCATTGATTATTTGTGTTAGTTATATTCAACTTTGTTTTATCACACGAAAATGTTGGCGTTCCACTGTTTGCGCTTGCTGGATTGAAAGCCCAAGAAAGTTGTGTAGGCGAACCATTAACCGTAATTTGATAAGGCTCATTTAAGAAATATACTTGTCTCGAGTTTGCAGGTTGCGTACTCAACAATATTTCCCTAGAATCATTTTGACCGGGCCCAAAATTAGCATCATAGTTGAGGGACGCTACCAAACCTACATTTCCAGTTGTCAACGGCTTGATAGTAAAACCGGTATTTGTTTTGCTGAATTTTATGTCTGAGTGCTCAATGGTTGTAGTACCGGAATCATAACCATAAGATACAGGCTGATTTCCTGTTCCTGTTGTTACATAAAAAGTATTTACAGAGCCAACAGCCAAAGCATTTTGCTTGGTACCGTTAACATAAGGACCGTCCCATATAGATACATAGTCATTGTATTTATCAATCTTTATTTTTGCTGACGTTGACCCAACTTTATAGGTTTCTGTTGCTGGACAAGAAAGATTTATTGTCTCTCCAGTACCTGTAGACGCGCCAGCGATACCTATCCATTGCCTTGTTACGGATACGGTGACTCCATTCCTTACTGCTTCAATGATTTCTGTCTGACCAAGTGTAACCTTACTTGACTGCGTAGAGAATGTAACAACAGCACCACTATCGGAATACGCCTCAGCTATAATATCAGAATCAAGATATGTTGCTGTAGCCGGAATGTTGTGTGTAATATGTGCAGTCTGAGCAGCGGCTTTCACCCTCAGTTTGTAACTTGAATATGCAACTTCATTGCCACTCAAGATGCCAGATGCAATAATATCTACTTCAGTTCCCGCCTCTATATTCGGGCTCAATGTTATAACACCCTCAGTTTCATCTATGGACACACCCTTTGTGGCATCACTAACGCCATACTCATAGGTAGCACCAGAAATCTCACTATAGCCAACACTCTTATCGCACAGTATCGCAACGTATCCCGCAGATTGCTCTGAATAGTCCGCATCTACACTGCGCACACTGCCGTTCTCGTAATAGTTTTCTCCATCATAGAACACTACAGCGTATTCAGCAACATTTGCTCTTTGATAGAATTCATACACAACAGAGCAATTGCCTTCTACGCCAGTTACCGCCAAGGTTACAACGCATCTCTTGATGGTCTCGTTTGTCGAATTCTGAAGCCACTCAATCTCCATTTCTGGAGTAGGCGATCCAGCGGGATATCCATTACTTCCGGTAGTGTATGTTGCGCCACCCACTTCACCGCCACCAACAAGAACGCGAAGCCAACTACTCTCCGTTGACTCCCACAACCCTTCACTTGTAGCATATGTTATTGTTTCAAAGAAGGATTTGTTTGCGACATAAGGGGTTGTGTAGAATTCTTTCGTAACACTTATCGTTGCTCCGTCAACGCCAGTATGCGTCGACCTGTTAATTAGCGCAACATTGAATGAATGTATTCCTGCAGGCGCATATATACCAGTCATCGATGCGCTCTCGAAGTTACCAACAGAGGCTTGCCATTCAGCATCGCCCTCATCAAGCACAAACTCATATCCATTTGCTTCCGCCGGCAACTGTTGCATTACAAAGAATGCGTTAGCCAAAGGTTTGGTATATTCCAGATCGGCATAAGCTATAACCTCAACTGTTTTGATATAGCCCTCACTGTATGAAAGCATAGCAAAGTCTATATTCCTTGTCTGATTTGTAAGAACATTTATACTCTCGGAAGCAGATTGCCTTACGGCGGTAAAAACCGCAGGAGCTATACCGCCTATAGTGACGAGCTCCCTCGATGCATCTTCGAGCCTATATAAAGTTCCATCAACACGAATAGCCAGCACGTTATTTACCGGCTTCAAGTTTTGATTTTCACCAAGCGTGCTATACAGCGTGACGGAAACGGGCTTCGAATTTGTTCCTCCTGTTGTATAGAACAAGTATGGATATTCACCCGGATCTGGAACATTTTCTATCCATCCAGCACTGAGCTGCAGCAAGAAGTTTTCATTCTGCTCTACGAACACGAGAAAGACATTGTTATTGTATGTGTCTTCGCCCATAAAGTGCGTGTACACGTCCTGTCCATCTGGACATATCGATACCTGACCGAATGCCGTAGAGTTCGGCGGTGGA
>JAGCNK010000191.1 GCA_017645985.1 Bacteroidales bacterium
ACCTTGCCCAAATATTCGCCCGAAGATTTGGGACTTATAAAGTTAGCCATTTTATTAGGTTCAACAGCAAAATAATCAGTGAATTTGCGATTAAAAACCTTCTGCGGCGACGGGGTGAAATCAAATACAGAATGTCCCGACGACGGCTTTTTAACCTTGCCGTCTAAAAGATTGTCAATCAGATTTCTATAATGTGCGGTAATGTTTGCAACGTAAGATTTATCCTTTAATCTGCCTTCGATTTTGAGTGAATCAACTCCTGCGGCGAGCATATCAGCGATATGCGCTGTCATATTCAAATCTCTGAGCGACAATAGGTAAGAATCTTTTATCAGAACCTCTCCTCTACTGTTTTGAAGGTCGTATTTTAATCGACACGCCTGTGCACATTCGCCACGGTTGGCACTGCGGCCACCGATAGAGGCGCTCATATAGCACTGTCCGCTTAGCGAAACGCACAAAGCACCGTGTATAAAGCACTCAATTTCAGCGTTTATGGTCTTGCGGATTTCTGCAATGCGCTCCAAAGGAGTTTCCCGGGCAAGCACAATGCGTTTAAATCCCAAATCGTCGAAAAACTTGATACGGCGGATGTCGAAATTGTTCATCTGCGTGCTTGCGTGCAGTTCTATCGGCGGAATATCCATCTCCAATATTCCCAAATCTTGAATTATCAGAGCGTCAACGCCAATATTGTAGAGATTGCCAATCATTTTCTTTACAATAGGCAATTCATTGTCGTAAAGAATTGTATTGAGCGTTACATAAATCTTTGCTTTATAGAGATGCGCATAGTTTACAAGTTGCTCAATATCCTGAATAGAGTTGCCCGCAGCCTTGCGAGCCGAAAAATCGTTTGCGCCAATATACACCGCATCGGCACCGCAATTAATTGCAGCAAAAGCAGTTTCGATATTCTTGGCGGGAGAGAGAAGTTCCATTATTGCTTAATTTCTAAACCTACCACGGTGATGTCGTCGCGCTGCGGCTGACCGTCCATAAAATCATTAAGAAGTTTTTTGAGCTTGTCGCCAACCACCTCTACTTGTTCGGTGCGATGTTCGGTAACGAACTTCATAAAACGCTCTGTGCCAAATCGTTTGCGCTGAGGATTGTTTTGGTCAACAAGTCCGTCGGTTATCATAAATAGCTTGTCGCCTTTGTGGAAAACAAACTGATGTTCTTCAAAATCATTATTTACAACAGTTTCATCAGTGAGACCAAGATGACGGTGAACGCCCTTGATACGCTCCATCTGGTCGGTTTCGCAGTTGTAATAGAATATCGAAGAACCTGTGCCGCAGAATGTTACGTTGTAATGATCCTCGGTGGGAACAAACCTACAGAGGCGGACTTCCATACCGTCGTAGTTTTGGTTTCGTTCCTGTTTCAATACGTTGATAAGTCCCTGGCTGAGGTTCTCGAATATCTGTTTTGGTTTGGTAATTCCTTGTATTACAATAACTTCGTTAAGCAAGTTGTAACCAATAAGGCTCATAAACGCACCAGGCACACCGTGACCAGTGCAGTCGGCCACTACATACACCAGCGAACCGTCGGACAGAGGCTCGAACCAATAGAAATCACCCGAGACAATGTCCTTGGGCATATAGATGGCAAAATGCTCAAAATACTGTGTTATGCTCTCGTCCAAAGGCAGAATGGAGTGCTGCATCTGCTGTGCGTAGTGGAGACTGTTGGTGATGGCGCTGTTCTGCACCTCTATTTTCTTGTAGCCGTTTTCTAATTCGGTGTTCTTGACAAAGAGCTGCTCTTTCTGCATCTCTATCTGCAACTGGTTTTCCTGCAGCTGCATAAACGCCTCGGTGAGCTGTGTTGCCTGACGTGCGCCCTCTTCCTGGGCACGCTTGAGCATAGTGATGTCGGTTTCGGTGAGAATCCAGTTGCAAAGGTTGCCATTATCGTCGAAAACGGTGTCGAGCGATGCCTGCACCCAGTTGACACTGCCGTAAAAACGGTGACATGTTTCGTATGTTACATTCTGGCTCGACTGACGCGCCAGCTGTATCAGTTCCAAATTCTTTTTGTCAGACGAAAGGTATGTTTCAAAATAGTTGCGGCCGTGCATATAGAGAAACTCGTCGAACGAGCATCCGTAGATGTTTTTAAACGAGTCGTTGGTCCATTGGATATTTCCGTCTTTGTCCATAATAATCACCGAGTTGGTGGAACGAGTTGCCACAAACGACATCTGACGGAGTTTCTCGTTCTGCGCTTCGAGCTGACGGTTGCGCTGTTTCAAAAGTGCCGAAAGGTCGTTGGCTGTGTTTTTGAGCTTGGCGGTGCGACGTCGTACCAACCAATAGATAAGCAGAGCACCAATCAATATATAAAGCACTATTGCAAAAGGACTTGCATAAAATGGCGGAACAATAGTGAATGCGAACGAAGCCACCGACGACACCACATTTTCGCAGTTGCGAGCCCTGACTTTAAACACATAATGTCCCGGAGGAAGGTTGGCAAACTCACGCGCCGTGGCGCTAATCCATTCGTTCCAATCATTGTCGATACCTTCGAGCATATAGCTATACTCCATAGTCTCCACATTTTCAAAAGCCGAAGAGGAATACATAAAACGCACTTTGTTATCGTGGTATTCGCACACAGGATCAATCACAGTGTCGGCATAATTACCGGCATCGTCAACTGAAGTGTATATGTTGTAATTACGCTCGGCGGTTGACGGTCGAAAATAGCGGAAACCTCTGAAAATTGATTTATTGTTGAAATATACGGCATTGATAATAGCATTAAAAGGTTCGTTGGCAGGATTGTAGGTGGTGGTGTCTGAGATATTGCCCCTCACAAGTCCGAGATTGGTACTGAGCAGCAGCAACGAGTCTATAACCGAAATGTTGTAAACTGTTGACAGCGGCACTCTGAAATGGATTTTCTTGTGTTTTTCGGGGTTGGAACGTACCATACGCCAACAGGCGTTCTGCGTATACACAAACAACTCGTCGGTGAGATTGCTGTATGCAAAATGATAGATATGCTCGTCGGGAGCAAAACACTGGTTGAGAGCGGTATCGATTTCAAACACGAGCGAATCGTCCGAGGCACTCACATTGGCATGCTTAAACAGTCCGTCGTTGACATACAGCATATCGTCAATTATCTCGATAGTAAGCTGGTTTAGATGTCCGAGACCATAGTTGGCATTGATAAACTCCAAGTCGAAATCTTTAAGCTGATTGTCCTTTGGGGTAAGGCGCATAAGACCGTCGGATAGCGAGGTGAACCAAATAGTGCCATCGGGGGCGATTTTGAGCTTAAAGAGCGGACGGTTTATCTGGTCGTACTTCCAGATGCTGGTCACAGATATTTTTCCATCCTTAATCTTGTAGTCGCAAATCTTGAACCCGTCGAACCCTGTAATGAAAAGCTTGCCCGGATACAATGAATTCACTGCTATGCCGTAGGTGCGTCCGGTGTTGGCTACTAAAACAGCCTTGTCGGGAAACACCTGATACAATCCCTCGGAGGTGCAAGCCAATGTCAAGTTGTCGAGTCCAAGGATATCCCAGCAGAAATTCTGTCCGTGACTTACATCGTATGGTATGGTGTGAAAGCTCGAATTTTTGCCAGCCTTCTCGTGCGAAGACACAAATATTGACGAAACAGTGCCAACGTAGTAGTATTTGCTGTCGACATACGACGAAAGCACCGCGCTCGAAACTCCCTGGTTTGAGGCATAATACACAAAGGGCACATTGAGTTCGATACGCGAAACCCCGCCCGAATACGATGCCCAAAGGTTGTTCTTGGTATCGAAAAACACGTTGACTATATCGTTGACAGGCAGGTTGATGTCCTTGTCGATTTTTTGGAGATATTCGTAACGGTTTGAATAAACGTAGATTCCGTTGTTGGTGGCAATGGCTATCTTGCGCAGACGGCTGTTGTATGCAGCGTCGTTTACCACAATGTTTTTAAAATCGTCGGTGGCGAGGGTTATCCGCTTGAGATTGTCTGACGACAATGATTTGCTGCTGAGCAGCTGGTTGATGTCGGTTTCAAACACGTTGTAGCCCTTGCAAATAAAGATGAGCTTGGTCTTGTCTACAACCAGCATTTTTACGCCGTCGGTATTGATGCCCAATCCGCCGATGTTGCACACCTTCTGGAGCGCGCCGTCGAAATAGCCGTACAGGTCGCCGTTTTTGCAAAGGATGATGATTCCGCCGTTGAAAGCCATCGAGGTGGCAATTTCGCCCACGCTGCGCATGATGATGCTCGTGTGCAATATGGCAATGCCGTCGTCGAGCACGAACACTATTCTGCCGCTGTCTGACTCGCAGCCAAATATGTTGGTAACGTTGCGGCTGTTGAAGGGAACTTCCAAGGGATAGAACTTCAAGCTACCGTCAGCCTCGGGATGATAGTAGCCTAAGCACTCAGGACCAGCCACATAAATATCGTTGGTGGGCGACACGTACACTTTTGACACAAGCTCGGAGCGGCTGGTGTTGTAAAAACGTTCCCACAAGCGGCCGTTGTAAATTTTCAATCCCGACGATGTGCAGCTCATAATGCAGCCGTTGGCATCCTCCGACATCTGAGAGCATTTTACGATGTAGCCTTTCTCGTCGAGACGGTAATTGTTGACGTATGATGATTTGCGGAATGTGCTTATGGTCTGAGGGTACGACGACAGAGGTGCTATCAGCAATGCTAACGCCGTTATAATCAAGAGCTTTATATAGTCTGAAAAATACATCGTTCCCTCTTTGTTATTTGACTCTACAAAATAACGAAAAAAGCCTGAATTATCAGGCTTTTTTTTCAATTATTTTTCGAATATTTTCAAAAAAAATTACACGGTCATAATCTCGGTTTCTTTGGCCTGCGAAATCTTGTCGATGTCGGCTACGAAACGGTCGGTGAGTTTCTGCACCAGTTCCTGTCCCTGTTTCGACTCGTCTTCTGTAAGACCGTCTTTTTCAAGAGATTTGAGAGTGTTGTTGGTGTCTTTGCGCACGCTACGAACAGCCACGCGGGCGTTCTCAGCCTCTTGTTTCACCTGCTTAACGAGAGCCTTGCGGCGTTCCTCGGTGAGGGCGGGAATCACAATGCGGAGTATCTCGCCGTTGTTGGTGGGGGTGAGTCCGAGGTTGGCTTTCAGTATCTCCTTCTCAATTTTGGGGAGCATGGTCTTTTCCCACGGCTGCACTACGATGGTGCGTGCGTCGGTGGTGCCCACGTTTGCCACTTGGTTGAGGGGAGTGGGTGTGCCGTAATAGTCTACCGAAATGCCCTGCAAAATGGCGGGGGTGGCTTTGCCGGCACGGATTTTGGCGAGTTCGCCTTCAAAGTGGACTACAGCGGATTTCATTTTCTCTTCCGCCTCGTCTATGTACATTTGAGCTTCTTCGTTCATTATGTGTTTTCGTTAAATTAATTTTTTACAAATATAAGGGCAAATTTTTTAAAAACAAAACTTTTTTATTGCTTGCCCAATTTTTTGAAGTCGCCTTTGAGGAATCCGTCGGGCTCCTTGGTGCTGATCTTGTGCCAGCCGAAATAGTATACCGAGCCGTCGTTGCCAAGCACCACGTTGAAACAG
>JAGCNK010000028.1 GCA_017645985.1 Bacteroidales bacterium
TACCACCACCAGCGGACGAGATGTTTCCACATAGTCGTTTTTGCCGAAGCCTTCGTCGCTGTCGATTAGTGCCACGTTGGTGGGATAGCCTTCTATGGTGTAATGATAATAAGCTTTGATGTTCAAACGTTTGAGACGGTTGCGGAACGCCTTTGCGCTGTCCTGACCTTTGTAGTGTGTGATTACCACCGAGCCTACAAACAGTCCGCGTTTTTGAAACTCGTCGCGCAGACGGAGCACGTCGTTGTCGTAAGTGATGCCGAGGTCGCCGCGCACCTTGTTTTTCTCGATGTCTACCGCGCTGATCACAATGATGATTTCCACATCGTTGGCCACCTTCATAAGCATTTTCAACTTGCTGTCGGGCTCAAAGCCGGGAAGCACCCTGCTGGCGTGATAGTCGTCGAAAAGTTTTCCGCCGAACTCCAGGTAGAGCTTGTCGCCGAATTTCTGAATCCGCTCCTTGATATGTGCGGACTGTATTTTCAGATACTTGTCGTTATCAAAACCGTATTTCATATTGCTCTAATTTTATGGGCGCAAAGTTAGAAACATTTTTTTTAAAAAAAAAGGAGCGCCCATACGTAACGCCCCTAATTTTTTTTGAATAATATAATAAGGTGTGGCTTAGTCGCCGAACTTGAATGCTACACCGATATTGAACTGGGTAGTGCCGACGTTGATTTTTTGTTTTTCTTTTATTGTTCCTAATGAATCTATGTATTTGCCATAGTTCCATACTTTGTAGTTAGCTGGCAACATCCAGCCGACACCCAATGTAAACCATCCGAAAGCAACGCCTAGCTCGGGTTTTACAGCAAATGCAGTTGCTGGGTCGAATTCGAAGGGTTCAGAGCTGCCTGTTAATTGAACATTGCCTAAGTTGCCAGAAACAGAGGTTTTAATTTCGCCGCGTTTCAAACGTCCTGCGCCCATTGTGATAGCAGCGTATGGCTTAACGATAGGAGCTTTGAGGTCGAAACGAACCTTAGCTCCAACTAAACCGAGTTTAGATGCGCTGCACTCGGCTGACAAGGTTTCATTGCCTTTTTTTACACCGAAAAGGATGTTGCCGTCTTTTGCGATACCGAACGAGAGTTGTCCGTCGAGAAAACCGGGAACGTACATCAGGTCGAGCGAGTAACATAAACCGGCTTTGGCTGCGTCTTTGAATTCGTCGCCCTGAGGAACCGACCATCCTACCTGAGCGTCGAATCTGATTTGTGCGTCTGCCGCATTGCCAACAAAAATGGCGATGGCTGCGGCTGCTAATAATTTAAATACTTTCATCTTGCTGTGTTTTATAGTTTTGTGAATTTTTTTTCCCTTAAAACTCCTCCCTATGGTCTAACCAGTAGTCGATAAGTTTGCGGGCCATAGAGGGATGCGGGGGAATCTCGGGGAGGGCGTTGCGGTTGAACCATCGGCAGTCTGCAATCTCCTCCTCTTGAATATGGATTTCGCCGCTTTCGTATTCGGCAAAGAACCCGAACATCTCCTGACTTGGATAAGGCCAAGGCTGCGACGCAAAATAACGCAAGTTTTTGATTTTGAGCGAAGTCTCCTCCATCACCTCGCGCACTACGCACTCTTCGAGACTTTCGCCTGTCTCCAAAAATCCTGCTGTAAGTCCGTAAAAAGTGCCTTTGAAATTATGGGCGTGCGACAGAAGAATCTCATCTTTGCCTCTGTAAATCAGTACTATAATAGCGGGATTAATTCTCGGCCAAATTTCGTTGCCACAGCTGACGCATTTTTTGCTGATAGGAGAGGAGATCTCCATCTTGCCGCCGCATTGTGGACAAAAACGGTAAACCGAGTCGAAATAAACAAGTTCCGACGCCTTGGCTGCCTTGTACCACACTTCGGGCGAGAGTTTTGAGTTTGCCTTCCTCAGCCACAAGAAACTGAATCCCTGCGGTGCGTCGCCGTTGTAGAGAAAGCAAAATGAGTTTTCGCCAAATTCAAAAATATGGTTTCCTTCGGGACATTCTACCGGAGCGTTTTCCATAAACGGAACTCCCGAACCGTCTAATAATATTTCGTTTTTCTGATTGAATATAAACCAATGGTGATTCATAATGATTGTTTTTTGTCAAGGCAAAGATAAGGATTTTTTTGCAATGTGGATGACCGGGGTTGATTTTTATTTTTTTGGGGACTAAGATTGTTCGCTGCCTATCCTCTAAGCCAGTCCCTTACCTCCATCAGCACTAATCCCAAAAGACCTTCGCCCTGCCATTGGTCTATGGTTGTTTGTTTGGCCTGTTGCGGGTCGAGACCTATGCCCCAGATTTTGTCGTAGGGACTCGCCTCTATAAGTATAGCGTTGCCTGTCGACAAAAGATACTCTTTTAGTTCGGAGTTCTGACCGAATTTTGCCTTGTTGCCTTTGGCTACTATCTCGCATTTGTTGGCATCCCAGAGCGTTGGTTCAAAACCTCTGATTTCTCTGCCTAACTTCTTATAATCGTGCGGATCATCGGCAGCCATTATCTTGGCAAGCACCTCATTGTCGTTGAAAAGCCGCGCCTTGCTCGCCATCATAAACTGTTCTGCGGTGTGATAAACCTGTCCCTCCACCTCAAAAGTGCAGTTGTACCACTGACTCAGACACGTTTCCGTAATCGTCCCCGGCGTTGCCTGATGGCGCCAAAAATAGATAATCTGTGTTTCGGGATTTTTTAAAAGAATTTGCTTGATGGTCTCCTTTGTGTACTTCATATTTTTTCCTCCTTGATAAATTTAAATCTTTTGTGTAATTTTTACGCAAAGATGGGATTTTTGTTTCAAGGAGGGGAAAATAATTATTCCCCCCACTATTTAGAACACAAAATTGAGTGCCGCGGCAAACTGAAAACCTCGCAGATGCAAGTTGTCTGAGAAGGGAAGTATATAAGACATTTTGGTGTCGAGCAGCATAAAATTGTTTTTGAACAACTCTATTCCGATGGCAGGACTCACGTATGCGCTTTTAAGCGAACTGTCTTTGCCCGAGAATGCCATATAGCCGATATTGTAACCCGAATACAGATTGAGGAACTTGCGTGCTCCGCGACCCAAATGGCGAGAATAGAAATCCTGTCCGAAACTGATATTGAAAATGTCGGAATACATAAGTGTGTCGTTTTGAGGAACTTCGTTAGCCTTGAACGCACCCACGGTTATATACGATTTGCCCCTTGTGAAAAGATATTTCAACATATAACCGTGATAATATTCGGCAGAAATGCCTTCCGTCGGATTTTCGGGCATAAAAATGCTGTATTCAAAGCCCGGCATATTCACAAACCTGACCTTCATCGACGCGTTCGGGGTAGTTGGCTCACGCATCAGCGTAATGTCAAGCACTTCCGGTCCGTTTTTAGATTCCAATTCGCGAATGTCGTTTTCGTATTCACGTATGTCGCTTTTGGCATCGTAAATAAGGTCTTGAAAATGTTATATACGCGACTCTGTTTCGGCCTTAGCAAGCGATTCGTTGAACTCACGTATTTTTGCCAACAATTCGTTGATTTGGTCTTTTTTAGAATTCTTTTTCGGCGGAATGTACCTTGTGGTTTCCGACAACTTGATTGTTTGGCA
>JAGCNK010000192.1 GCA_017645985.1 Bacteroidales bacterium
ACCAGGGATGGACCTCGATGCCGGCATTCGGCTCGCAGCAGTGGTGCACACTTGTAACATCAATGATTATGGGCGTAGGCATCGGCTGTCTGGCTCAGCCTCAGCTGGTTGTACGCTTTATGACAGTAGACAGCACACAGAAACTCAACCGCGGCGTGGCTATAGGATGCGTGTTCCTGATTATCACAGTAGGCATCATCTACCACGTGGGCGCAGTCAGCAACCTCTATTTCTACAACACCGAGGGCAAGATTGCAAGCCAGATGGTAGACGCCAGCGACAAGATTATTCCATTCTTCATCGGCAAGGTGATGCCCGCCTGGTTTGTAACAATATTTATGCTCTGCATTCTGTCGGCAAGTATGTCGACCCTCAGCGCACAGTTTCACACAATGGCGGCAGCCGCAGGCAACGACATCATTGGCACTCTCAGCCGCAAATACCGTGGCAACCAGAAGAAAATGACATCTATCATCCGTCTCGCCGTGCTGGTGTCGATACTCATCAGCTTTATCATCTGCTTTGTGCTTGGCGAAAGCAACGACTCGCCCATCATAGCAATATCCACATCGCTCTTTATGGGAATATGCGCCTCGGCGTTCCTCCCCTCCTATTTCTGCGCACTCTACTGGAAAAAAGTGACCAAGCGCGGAGCATACGCCAGTATGTGGGTGGGCGTGGTTACCACAATACTTCTGCTCATATTCATCCACGCCAAAGAGGCTACCGCTATGGGTATATGCAAGGCTATTTTCGGAACCGACGTGCTTATCACCGACGGACTTATGAAGTTTGTTGACCCGATCATGTTCGCGTTCCCGCTGTCGGCGATCACCATTGTGGTAGTAAGCCTGCTGACACAACCCAAAGTGAAAATCGAAAACGTATATCCCCATGCGTAAACAAAACATATTTAAATACTTGCTCATTGCCGTCGTAGCACTTTCGGCGGCAATGTCGGCTTGTACGGTAAAAAACGAGGCGAAGCCCGACAGCTCGGTGCAATGGGACCCCATTTCGATGAAGATTTTCATCAAAGACACCAACAGCTTCGACCTTCTGGACACCACGTCGGAAAACTACGCCGGCGACCAGCTTACCGTGAAATTCAAAAACAAGCAATACAAAATCAACTATCCCAAATCGAGCGATTTCGCATACGAGGAAATGCTTTTAGTAAAATCTACTGACAGCGCAAGATACTGCGTCCACTTCAACGAAATCGACGGATCGCAAAACTACGACGACGATTTTTTGGTAACCTGGAAAGTTAAGACCAAGGGCGAAGGTCAGCCATCAGCCACGCAAACCATTATCCATCTACGCCATATCCTGTTCAAAGACCAGTCGAAAACCAACTGGCTGGTTGACGGCAAGGAGACCGGAATGAACGGCACATCGGTAGCGTTTGAAATTCTGATGACTTTTAAATAATTTTTCGGGGGAAAGTAGACCTAATTTCAAATTTTTTTTTATAACTTTACATTTTGCAGCAGAATAAGCACTGACTGCATTGTAGATAGATTATGCGCATACTCAAGAACATATTAACGACCTTGGTTTTGATTCTTGCCGCCTTGGGATCATCGGCGCAGAACTTCTTTGTGTACGGAGATATGCGCAACGAGGCTGAGAAAAATATGGCTTACGAGCTTATGCTTGTTGACACAATAGTGCCCAAGGAGATGACCATAAAGGTGATGCACAAATGCCTCGACACCCTCGAATACGAACACGACTACCGCAAAAAAATTGGTTCGCTGAGCCATATTTGCCAGTTCTGCCAAAAAATCAACGACACCACTTTCTGCAGCGACATCATCAACACAATATTACAAATAGGAGCCGAACACAAAGACCGCAACGCCGAAATTCAGGCTTTTCTGCTCAGAGCCAACGGACACCACCTGGCTGGCAACCACAAGAAGGAAATCGACTATATGCTCAAAGCCAGCTTCATAGCCGAAAAGCTCAACAACATCACCGTTTTGACTGAAATATACGCCGAAATCAGCAAGGCATTCTCCGACGACAAAGACACATACAACTGCACCAAATATCTGCTCGACGCCATCCGCCTCGCCGAAGAACTATGCAACCCCGACCTCATCGCCGACATTTACTACGTGGCAGGCGAGTTCTTCTTTCTCAACAACGACGACCACACGGCTCTGGCTTACGAATGCGCCGCTATACAGTATCTGGAATACGCCGGCAAACACGAGAAACTCGGCAAGGCTTACATCACTCTCGGATATATCTATCTAAATCTCAAGGACTATCCCAATTCGCTTGCGAGCATTAAACGTGGCATCGACCTGCTGCAACCCACTCAAAACAAGCACTGGATGGCACGCGCCTACAACTGCGCCGGATATATTGGACTGCTCACCAACCGTCCCGAATTTGCCGAAAAGAACTACATCAAAAGTCTCCAAATACGCACCTCAATCGGTATGGAGAGCGAAATAGCCGAAGCATCAGCATCATACAGCGAGTTTCTTCTAGCCACCGGCGGCAACAACGACACCATCATCAAATACCTGAACCAAGGTTTCGTGATGGCCGACAAATATGGTCAAGTGTCGCAGATGGTACGCATAACCCGAAACCTTGCCACAGTATACGCATCCATAGGCGACTACAAGAGCGCATACAAACACGCAATGTTGATAAACAACCTCAAAAGCCAGGACCAGAGCACCCAAAACGCCGACAAGCTGAGGGCTACAATAGAGTTCAACTCCGACCTCGACAAGGAGATGGCTGCCGAAATGATTCGCTCCTCATCAAAAGAGACCATAGAACGCCAGGGCAACGAGATTCTTTACCTCACAATCGGCATCACGCTGATTATCTTGCTGCTAACCATAATTATAATTGTGCTATTCAACCGCACCAAGCAAAACAAACGCCTTCTAACCCAGAAACAGCAGATTCAGGAAAAATCGCTCGAACTCCAAATCAAGAATATGGAGCTGGAACGAATATCGTTTGTGGCGCAGTACACCAACAACGGAATCGCCATTCTCAACAGCTCGTATGTGGTAGAATGGCTCAACCTGGGTATTATAAAGCAGCTGGAGGGAAAAGGATCAATCAACGACTATCTTCACAAGCCAGCCGCCAAACTGCTGAGTCCCGCGGTGATGAAGTATTTTGAACAATGTTTCAAACAAAACACAGGTATCGAGTTTGAATCGCGCTGGGGCGATCACAAGTGCTTTCAGGTAACGCTTACGCCATACACCA
>JAGCNK010000193.1 GCA_017645985.1 Bacteroidales bacterium
AGAAAATTTAAAAAAATGTATACCTCAACTATTATTCATTATTTCTTGGACGAAACCCTCCGTTTCCTCCTCTCCTATCGCCACGGTCGTTTCCGCCACGGAAATTGCCGCCACGGTCGTTGCGGTCGCCACCACGATTGAATCCGCCTTGACGACGGTCGCCACTCGGACGACGCTCGCCTTCGGGACGTGCGGGACGCTCTACATAGCCTTCGGGTTTGGGAAGGAGTTCGCGGTGCGAAAGACGGAGCTTGCCGCTCTTCTTGTCTACTTCAAGGAGTTTAACTTCGATTTCGTCGCCTTCGTGGAGTACGTCTTCAACGTTTTCGATGCGTTTCCAATCAATTTCCGATACGTGGAGAAGTCCCTCTTTACCAGGGAGAATCTCAACAAATGCTCCGAAAGATTGGATAGAAGTAACTTTGCCTTTGTATGTTTCGCCAACCTCAGGTTCAGCCACGATAGCTTTGATGCGTGCAGTGGCGCGTTCCATATCTTCTTTGTTGACAGCAGCGATGCAAACTACGCCCTGATTATCAACCTCGTCGATAGTGATAACGGTGTTGGTGTCGGCTTGAATTTCTTGAATAACCTTTCCGCCGGGTCCGATAACTGCGCCGATGTAATCTTTTGCAATAGAGAATTTCTCCATGCGGGGAACAAACGGTTTGTAGTCGGCACGGGGCTCAGCAATAGTTTGAAGCATAATGCCGAGGATGTGAGCACGACCTTCCTTAGCCTGCTGCAAAGCCTTAGCAAGAATTTCGTAACTCAAACCGTCTACCTTGATATCCATTTGGCAAGCGGTGATACCGTCGCGAGTACCAGTTACCTTAAAGTCCATATCGCCGAGGTGGTCTTCGTCGCCAAGAATATCGGAGAGAACAGCGTATTTGTCAGACTCGGTGTCAGTGATAAGACCCATTGCAATACCCGAAACAGGTTTGCGGAGCTTAACGCCGGCGTCCATCAATGCAAGACAGCCGCCGCATACCGAAGCCATCGAAGATGAACCGTTAGATTCCAAAATATCAGATACTACACGGATAGTGTAGGGATTTTCTTCGGGAGAAGGAAGCACCTTTTTGAGCGCGCGGTGAGCCAAGTTTCCGTGACCAATTTCGCGACGTGAAACACCACGCGAAGCTTTTGCCTCGCCTGTGGCAAACGGCGGGAAATTGTAGTGGAGAAGGAATGTGTTGCGGCCCTGCTCCAAAACGTCGTCGATAATCTGCTCGTCGAGCTTGGTGCCGAGTGTGCAGGTAGCAAGGCTCTGAGTTTCGCCACGGGTAAAGATAGCCGAACCGTGAGCCGATGGCAACACGTCAGCCTCGCACCAGATAGGACGAATCTCATTAGTCTTACGACCATCGAGACGGATACCTTCGTCGAGAATCAAGCGGCGTACAGCAGTACGGAGCGAATCGTCGAAGTAACGGTCGATAAGAAGTTTTTTCTCTTCGAGTTCCTCCTCGGTAAGACCGAGCGAAGCCTCAAAGTCTTCTTTGATTTTGTCGAAAGCATCAGCACGCTCGTGTTTGGGAAGAGCGAGTTTGGCTGTGTCGTATATTTTCTGATAAAGTTCTTTGTCGATTTTCTCTTTGAGTTCGGGATCAGAAATCTCGGGCTCGTATTCACGTTTTGTGATACCCATCTCCTCAGCCAGCTCTTTCTGCAAGGTGCACATAGGTTTGATAGCCTCGTGAGCAGCCTTGATAGCCTCGAGCATTTCAGCCTCAGACACCTCGTTCATCTCACCCTCAACCATAAGGATGTTGTCGTAAGTAGCACCTACCACAAGTTCGATGTCAGCCTTTTCGTTCTGCTCGAAAGTGGGGTTGATAACCATCTTGCCGTCAACACGGGCAACGCGTACTTCTGAGATAAACTCCTGAATCGGAACGTCAGAAACAGCCAGAGCGCACGAAGCGGCAAATCCGGCGTATGCGTCGGGCATAGTCTCCTTGTCGGCAGAGATAAGGTAAACGTTTACGAAAGTTTCAGAGTGATAGTCTTTTGGGAAGAGAGGACGCAACGCACGGTCGATAAGTCTTGCGGTGAGGATCTCGTGCTCGGAGGGTTTTCCCTCGCGTTTGAGGAATCCGCCCGGGAAACGTCCGTTGGCGTAATATTTTTCTTGGTATTCAACGGTAAGCGGCATAAAGTCGGCTTCCGGATTTGAGTCTTTGCTTGAACAAACGGTGGCGAGGAGCATTGTGTTGCCCTGACGCAATACTACCGAGCCGTCGGCCTGCTTAGCCAACTTTCCGGTCTCGATCGATACTTTGCGTCCGTCGCCGAGGTCGATTTCTTTTGTAAATATGTTCATACTGTCTTATATTAGGGGGCGGGTAGACTGCCCTGATGTGATTTTCATAAAAAAAAATAAAGGAAAGGCGCCTTTGAGAATTAAAGGCTGCCTTTCCTTTCAAAATTATTTTCTCAGGTTGAGTGCCTTGATGAGTGCTCTGTAACGCTCGATGTCTTTTTTCTTGAGGTAATCGAGCAACGAACGCCTTTTGCCTACCAACATTGTCAACGCCCTCTTAGTACCGAAGTCCTTGTGATTAGCTTTAAGGTGTTCGGTGAGGTGCTGAATACGGTAGGAAAATAAGGCAACCTGGCTTTCAACTGATCCGGTGTCTGTATTAGACTTTCCGTAGGAGTACTTTTCGAAAATTTCTTTTTTCTTTTCAGCGTCCAAATACATAATGTAAATGTTTAATTTAAAATCAATAATATATTACTTCTATTTTCGGGCGCAAAGTTATGGTTTATTTTTGAGAAAAAAACAGTTTGGCAAAAATATTTTCATTTTTTTTGCTATATAATATATAAGGTGTGGAAGAATTACACCCTGATCCCCACCAGCGTCATATCATCCACCTGGGGAGTGTCGCCACGCCAGGCAGAAACGGTCTGCTCCACATATAGGCACTGCTCGTCGGCCGACTGCATTTCGGCGGCTGTCACAAGGGTGTTGACCAGGTTGCGGATGTTGAATTTTTTTTGCAGCTCGCCGCCAAACTGGTCTTGAATACCGTCGGAAAACATATATATCATATCGCCGTGTTGCAGCTGCTGCGTAAAAGTCTGGAAATGTTCACGTTCGCCATACGAGCGTCCCACGGGCATCTTGTCGCCGGTAAGCTTTATCGCCTCGCGGTTGCGCACAACGTACATCTTCTGGTTGGCAATGGCGTAGCGCATCTCCATAGCGTCAAAGTCGAAACATGAGATGGTCATATCCATACCGTCGTTGATACCGAATCCGTCGTAAGACTTTACCAATGTGGATTTTACAAAATCGCGCATACGGTCGAGAACCGTTCCGGGATTTTCGGCGTCCTGCTCGGTTACCATAAACTCCTTCACAGCCGAGATGCCGAGCATCGACAAAAAAGCGCCCGGAATGCCGTGACCTGTGCAGTCGGCGGTAATCATCACCGAATACTTTCCGCACTTAACCGCGCTGTAAAAGTCGCCGCTCACAATATCTCTCGGGTGGAAAAAGACAAAGAAGTCGGAGAAAAACGCCGCCACGTCCTGGCTTGTGGGCACCACGGCACGCTGTATACGCTCGGCGTAGCTGATACTGCGCAGCAGCTCGGTGTTCACGGTCTCTATCTCGTCGCGCTGTAGCGAAATCTCGTCGCGCTGTGCGGTTATCTCGTTTTTCTGCTGGGCAAGCATCTGGTTCTTTTCTGATAGCTCGGTGTTGGCTTTCTTTCTGAATTTCAACGCCCTGAGTATAAAAAACACAAACACCGACACAAGGCACAGTCCCGACACCAACGCCACATTAAAGGTGTGCATACGTCGCTGTTCCAGACGATAGATTTCCAAGTCTTTTTCGCTCTTGATACGCTCCAGCATCACCGCCTGCTCGGTTTTAGAGTCGGAAATCACCGCCATAGTGCTGTCGCTGCTGAGCGAGCGGCTGAACTCGAAATACTGCTCAAACGCCGAGTAGGCATTCTTGTAGTCGCCAAGTGCGCAATACACACGGCGAAGGTATTGATAATACTTGCTGAGCAGCTCCACATTGGTTTTGCCAATATTTTTCTTGAGCGGACGGAGTATTTTCAATGCGTCGTCATACCTTTTATAATATAATAGGTAGTCGAGATAGGTGAAGCTGACGTAGCATCCGTAAGAATCGGCATATCCCGCGCCGAAGAAATAATCACGGGCCTTGCGGTTGTACACAAAGCTGGTGTCGGCATATTTGTCGTTGTTCAAACGTGTTGCAAGGTAGATATAGGCACGGGCGTAAGTGTCGTAAGTGAGATGACGGTTCACCTGGAACGAGAAGTTGTCGATATTGAGCGAGTCGAACACCTGGATAGCGCGGTTAAGGTAAGGCATAGCGGTGTAGATGTCGTCCATAGTCTTGCGGCGTTCCACAAAGAGCTCGCCAAGTCGGTAACAGTCAACGGCATAGTCGGCCATAGCGCCACGAGCAGAATCCAGAGCCAGCGCCTGACGGTAGCACTCCTCCCCTTCCCTGAAGAAAAACCTGTTGGTATATTTCAATCCGAGTTCCAGGTAGCTCATAGCCATATTGGCGGTATCCTGCCTCTTTATACTGATTTCCAAGTACTTATTAGCATAATAAAACATACTGTCGCTGTTGTTGGTCTGGTCGTGATACACCGACATCATCTTATAAAAACGCATCAGGTACTTGTCGTTGCCCAACAGCTTGGCTATCAGCATTCCCGTGTAATTGTACTGCAAGAATGCGTAATTCTTATGCGAGAGAAAATAGCAGTTGGAAATAAGCACATAGTTGTCGAGAATAAGCTGGGGATATTTGTGGTTACAGCATTCCAACGAGAGCATAGCGTAGTCGCGGCGAACCTCGATATTGTTTGAAATATTGGCAATCTCATTGTAATACACCGCCTTGAGACTATCCGAAGTGTCATCGGTAATCAGTGCGAGAATGCTGTCGGTCTGCTGCTTCACCCTGTCGTCCAAGGGTTTTCCGTCACCTGTCTGCGGATATGCCAGGGCGGCTGAGGCTAACAGCAATACAGCTGTCAATATATGTCGAATTACTTTCAATTTCAAAATTGTGAAATATACGCCCAAAATTAAATAAAAAAAATCAAAAAAACAAAAAAAACGGAAGAACAAATTTGCTCTCCCGCTTTTACATATAATATTCCGTTAAAATAATCTATTCCATCTGGGCTTCCATCTCCTCGGTAACTTCGAGGTTGTGGAATACGTTCTGAACGTCGTCGTCGTCTTCGAAAGCTTCGATCATCTTGAGCACCGAAACGCCCTCAGCAGTCGACAACTCCTTCATATTGTTGGGGATACGCTGCAGCGATGCGTTTGTAGCTTCGATACCGAGCTCGTCGAGTTTCTTCTGGAAAGCTACGAAACCTTCCATCGAAGTGTAAACAGTGAAGATAGTCTCGTCGTCCTCGTTTGTTTCGCGCTCGATGTCGTCGGCTCCGGCCTCGATAAGTTCCATCTCAAGTTCGTCGGGATCCTTGCCGTTTACAGGAATTGTGAACACGCCCTTGCGGTCGAAAAGGAACGACAAGCTGCCGTTGGTGCCGAGGCTGCCGTTGCGTTTGTTGAAGATAGAGCGGATAGAAGCCACTGTGCGGTTGTTGTTGTCGGTGAGGCACTCGATAAACACAGCCACACCGCCGGGAGCGTAGCCTTCAAAAGTGATTTCCTGATAGTTAACACCTTCGCCGGCCGATTTAGAAATTGCTCTTTCGATATTGTCCTTAGGCATCGAAACACCTTTGGCGTTCTGGATTGCTGTGCGGAGACGGGGGTTGCCGTCGGGATCGGGACCGCCCTCTTTAACTGCAACTGCTATTTCCTTAGCGATGCGTGAGAACATCGCCGAACGTTTAGCGTCCAATGCGCCTTTCTTTCTCTTAATGGTTGACCATTTGTTATGTCCTGACATGTTGTTTACATTTAATATGTTTCAAAATAAGGGAGAAAACGGGATGTTTTCGGGGTGCAAAAATAAAAATTTTTGGTAATTATTTAAAAAAATGCAAAAAAAAACGGACTGCAATTAAATTTTGCAGTCCGAATTTTATGAATCTAAGCAAGTCTTAAATAAGACTACTCGTCTGAACTTGACATTGCTACCACGTAACTCATTGTATCAAAGTGTTCTTCTTCTACAACGTCCATTTTTCTACCGCGGAGCAATACGGAAAGCCAAAGGCTCAATTTAGATTTACGTTCCTCAACAGAGGTTTCTTTGTTAAATCCAAGTTTCAATTTCAATCGTCTCATTTTCTTAAAATTTTAGTTATAAAATATCGTTTGTTGTTGTTTTTTATTTATTACGATGCAAAGATAATAAATGTTTTTATAATATTCAAATATTTTTATATCTTTTTTTTATTTTATTATAAAAATAATTCACTGTCATTTTCTTCATTACCCTATTAAATAATTTAAAATACTTATTTATAATCACTTACAACATCAATGTAATTTAATAAATTTTAATAATAAAATTAGACAAAATAACAATCTACGCCGATAAATTATTATTTTTTAACAAATTAGGTAAAAAAAGAAGCAATAAAAAAGGCGGGTGTCCTCGCAACGCCCGCCTTTTTACAATAGCACATCACATTTAGGCTTGATGCCTGCAAACTAACAATCAGATTCAGAATTCATAGCTACAATGTAACTCATTGTGTCAAAATGTTCTTCCTCTACTATTTTTGCCTGTCCGCCACGGAACAATACCGAAAGCCAAAGCAAAAGTTTCGATTTACGCTGTTCAATTTCTGTCTCCTTGTTAAAACTAAGTTTCAATTTCAATCGTCTCATTTTTCTTAAAATTTAAATTAGTACTAAAGCTTGTTGTTTGTTTCATTATTAATTACGGTGCAAAAATAGAGAATGTTTCAAAATAATACAAATAAATTATATTAAGAAATTGTTAAATATTATTATTTAACGGAAATACTATATTAATAGTACTAATTGGTAGATAAAGCACAAAATATGATAATGAGTTGAATATAATATGATATTTTTTTTTACCGTAGAAATGATATAAATAATTTGTGAAATTTTAGATGTGATAAAAAAGACGCTAAAAAAGGATATTAACAATAATTAAGTACTGAGGTTGGATAATTGTACACTATTTGCTATATTTGTAAAAAATTGCACTGATGAAAAAGATATACACTTTATTATATATATTACTACTAACAAGCGCGTTGTATGCTCAGAGCGATTTCAACTCATGGTTCGTGGACAAAACCCTGAGGATGGACTACTCCGTACTGTGCGATGCCAAAAGCCAGGAGGGTGCTTTCAGCAGTTTTCACGAATCTGACAGCTGGGGTGGAGAAAAGTTCGTGGTGGACAAGTGCGACTACTACGGCGACTACTATATGCAGCTGTCTGACGCTCTCACCGACAAAATCTTATACACATACAGCTACAGCAATCTCACAGGCGAATGGCAGTCGACCGAAATGGCTACCGAGACCAAAAAAGTGTTCAGAGAGTCGGTGATAATGCCTATGCCAAAAAAGAAATCTGTAATAAAAATTTATAAACAAGACAGTTGCGATGTATATCAGCTTCTGCTCAACAAGGTGTTCGACCCATACGAAGCCAAGATCAACTATGTTAACACCAAGCAGTACAAAACCATCTTACAATCAAACGAGACCGAAGGCACCATCAGTTTTGTGATTCTGCCCGAATGGTACAGCGAAAACGAGACCGAAAAATTTGAGAAAGACGCCGCCAAGGTGGCTAAATGGCTCAGCGAGACGGAACCATACAGCAATTACAAAGACAAGTTTAACATCTACGCCGTATTGCCCGACGGTCCAACCCAGCTAACACGGGCGCTGCCGCAGACCAAAATGAATTTCAAGTTCAACACGCTGAACATAGAGCGGTACATAGCCTCGTTTAACATTCCGCAGATATACAACAACGCCCAGTCGGTGCCGTTCCGCCACGTGATAGTGCTCATCAACACGTACGACTACGGCGGAAGCGGATTCTACAACACTTACACCTGCCTGTGCATCGACAATGAAGACTGCCAATCGCTGTTTCTGCATGAGTTCGGACACGCGTTTGCAGGTCTCGGCGACGAGTACGAAGGCAACGTGACTTACAAAGTGAAAAAAAGCAATTGCGAACCCAGATACCCGAACCTCACAAACCTGACCAACTTTTCCACCAAATGGGAAAAAGATGTGGACGCGGGAGCTCCGATACCTACGCCCATAACCCGGACCGACATAGAGATAGGCGCATACGAGGGCGGCGGCTACAGCTCGAAAGGTATCTACCGACCGAGCAAAAACTGCAGAATGAGAACCAAGGATGCGTCGTATTACTGCAAAATATGCCATAAAATAATAGAAGAAACACTCCAAAAGCAAACCGCTACGAAAAAATAACGTATACACACAAAAAGTACTTCAAACACTAATATTATGATTCTGAATAAAAAAATTGAGATAATTTGCCGAAATACAGGCATTACCAAATTATACGACATTGGCATCACTCTTGCCGAAATTGCCGAAGACCAAAAGATTATTTTAAAACGCCCGATTCTTGGCGCAAAGGTCAACAACAAAATCAAAGAATTGAACTACAATGTGTTCAAGCCCAAAGTAGTGGAATTTTTTGATATTCTCGACCCCGACGGTCAAAGGCTATACCGCCGCTCGCTAAAATTTATTTTTATTAAGGCTGTGGCTGATATACTGCCCGAACTGAATGTTAATATTGAACACTCTATCAGCAAGGGTATCTACTGCGAACTCAAAACCAAAAACGGCGAAGATTACAAGCCTACTGCACAGCAAATCAGCGACATTAAAGAGCGAATGAAGATAATCGTGCAAAACAACCTTCCGTTTGAACGCCGCGAAATTTTGTCGAGCAAGGTGGCTGAGATTTACAGCAAAATGGGTTTGAACGAACGTGTTGACCTATTTAAAAAACGCGCACGTCTCTACTCGTCGATGTACTTTTTGGAAAATGCCTGCGACTATTTTTATGGATACCTTGCACCATCCACAGGAAGCATTACCACATTCGACCTTATTCCATACTACGACGGAGTGCTCTTGCAACATCCCACCAATTACGAAAAGATGGAAATTGCTCCGCTCGAAATGCAGGAAAAACTTTTTGAGGTGTTCCGCGAAAATAAGCAATGGGTTAAACTTTTAAAAATCAATACAATAGATAGTATCAATAAATCTGTTGATTCAGGTGATTGCGGACTTATTATCAAACTCGGCGAGGCATTGCAGGAGAAAAAAATCGCCGAAATTGCCGAAACCATCAAGCAAAAACAAAATACAAAATTGGTGCTGATTGCAGGTCCGTCGTCGTCGGGAAAAACCACATTCTCAAAGCGTTTGTGCGTGCAACTCGGTGTGTGCGGTTTAAAACCTGTGCAGATTTCGCTCGACAACTATTTTGTTAACCGCGAGGATACTCCCAAGGACGAAAATGGCGAATACGATTTTGAAGCGTTAGAGGCTCTTGACTATGAGCAATTTGGTAATGATATGCTTGCTATGATGGAAGGCAAAGAGGTGGAGATGCCCACATTCAATTTCCACACAGGACAACGCGAATACAAGGGTGACAAAATGACTGCAAGTGCCGACACAGTGTTTGTGGTGGAGGGTATTCACGCCCTCAATCCAAAATTGAGCGAGAAAATTCCTGCCGAAAACAAATACAAAATCTACGTTTCGGCACTCACTCAGGTGGCTATCGATAGTCACAACCGTATCCCCACCACCGACAACCGTCTGCTGCGCCGCATTATACGCGATTACCGCTACCGTCATTACAGTGCAGAAGAAACCATAAAACGTTGGCCATCAGTGCGCAGAGGCGAGGATAAGAATATTTTCCCATTCCAAGAGGAGGCTGACGTAATGTTCAACTCGGCACTACCATACGAACTCGGTGTAATTAAGCGTTACGCAACACCTATTCTGCGCGGCGTAAATGAAACCACATCAGAATACAGCGAGGCACAGCGATTGCTCAAATTCCTCTCGTATTTCCGCGAAATACCTGACGATGAGATACCTCCAACAAGTATTTTGAGAGAATTTTTAACAGGAAGTTCGTTTCATTATTAGAAAGATAAAACACGAAAAAAAGAGCAACCGCAAATGCGATTGCTCTTTTTTATTATACTATTAACCAAATACTTAACGATTTAAAAAGCATCCGCCACTTTCTGCGCAAAATCTGCCAATGATGGGTCGCGGGCGCCCATAAGGAGGATGATGTCGCCGGGTTGGGCGGTGGCTCGGAGGTTGGGAATGATGTCTTGGCGGTTTTCGATGTAGAGGGCATTTTTGCCGAGGGCGGTGAGAGAATCGGCAAAGGTGGCGGCAGAGAATGATTGGTCGGCAGTGCCTCCGGCGTAATAGATTTTGGAGAAAATTATGCGGTCGTCGGG
>JAGCNK010000194.1 GCA_017645985.1 Bacteroidales bacterium
CGCGCCGCAGCTGCCAGCCACATCGTTGGCCACCGCATGCTACAACGGAATGTTTTACAACTGCGCCAACCTTGCCGACGCACCTGTGTTGCCCGCCAAAGTGTTGTCGCCCTGGTGCTATACCAATATGTTTTTGGGATGCTCGAGCCTTGCCACCGCCCCTCGTCTGATGGCCACGGTATTGGCTAAGGGCAGCTGCACAAGGATGTTTCAAGACTGCGTGAACCTCAACAGCGTTTCGGTAGATTTCTCGTCGTGGGGTGAAACCCTCTACTACGACTTTGACGGAGGAGCCAATTGTCCCTTTGGCACGCACTCGTGGCTTGAGAACGTTGCCGCCGAAGGCTCGTTCTCCCTGCCGTCGGCTTTGCCCGAGCAGCGCGGCGAAGGATTCATTCCCCAGGGGTGGACTCTTGGAAGAAAATAATTTATGTCGATTTTCGTAAAAAAAATCTTTTCCTTTCATCATTTTTTTATATCTTTGGAAAAAATTATAATGCCCTTTTTGTAAACAGCGCATTATGGTTTGAAAATTGCTTGTATCTTTTTGTTATAAGCGTCAAAAATATAGCATTTTATGAATAGGAAGAATAAAAACATAATTATCTTGGTGCTCGTGATGCTGTTGGTCTACGGCGCGGGCCTGGCTTTCTTTATATACGGAAAATATCAGTCAACCATCCGCGAAACCACGCTTTCCACCGCCGCCCTCTCTAAGACCAAGGCTGTGGAGATTTCTGACTATATCAACTCCACCATCAAAACGGCGGGCACTATCAGCAGCATGCTTGCCACTGCCAACGAAAAGTACGGCTACGAAATGATGCCCTATATCACGCAGGCGCTCAGCAACCTTGTGGCAGAGAATCCTGATTTCAGCTCGTTTGTGGTTACCTGGGAATATTCAGAGGTGAATCCCGAATGGTTCAAGCCATACGGACGCTTTGTGATGCGCTCATACTTGCGCGACGGTCTTCCTTACATCACCACCGACACTCTCGACCTCGAAGGCGAAATTGGCGACGAAACATACTACCAGATGAAGACCGGAACAGTGAAAAACCTCTTCACCAATATGTACGTGAGCAGCAACGAGGCGTTTATGCACACCGACGTGCGCTACTGTTTCGCAGTTGCCACCAAGATAGAGGTGGCTGGCACGTTTGCCGGCACTGTGGCTGTGGAGATTCCCCTTTCAAAAATCGAGGAGCTTCTCAACCGTCAGTCGCTCGAACTCGACGGCAACGTGTTTATCATCACCAACAACGGAAAAATCGCCGTTCATCCCAACGCAGATTATGTAAACACATTCTTCAAAGACGCATACGCCGACATCGACCAGACGGGCGGTCTGGCTCGTCAGCTTTCCGACGGAACTCTCCGCAGCATCGACTACCGCTACCCCGACCGCAACATCGGCATGTTTGACTTTTCGCAGAGCGACCACTGCCACATAAGTTTCTATCCCATAGAGGTGAAAGACAACACCACTCCCTGGGCGTTGGGCTACGAAATCGACTACACGCAGTTCCGCAACAAGGCGTTCGGCGGAATCAACACCTTTATTATATTGACATTTTTCGGATTCTTCCTGCTGGCTGTGTTCGCCTACCTGTTTGTGTCGTTTGCCACCAAGCCTATGCGCGAGGTCGACGGCGTGCTGCAGAAGCTCCGCAGCGGCGATTTCGACAAGATTACCAAGCTGGAGACATCCGACGAGGAGACTCAGAAGCTTTACAATTCGGTCAACTTCCTTGCCGACCGTATCATGCGTACCACCAAGTTTGCACGTAGTATGGGCAAGGGCGACCTTGAGGCCACCTTCGACAGCCACGACGAGAACAACGCTCTCGACTCGGCGCTCATAGAGATGCAGAAAAACCTTTTGCACGCTCGCATTGAGGAGAAAAAACGTATCGAGGAGAACGAGAAACTCTCCTGGGCTCAGGAAGGTCTGGCGCAGATCGGCGAGTTTCTCCGTATGAACAACGCCGACATCACCGACTTTGCATTCAAGATTATCAGCTACCTTGTAAAATACCTCGGCGCATTGCAGGGCGCGATGTTCGTGTCGGAGGAGCGCGACGGCAAAAAGGTGCTGGAGCAGAAGGCCACCTATGCGTTCGACCGCAAAAAACAGCTAACCACCACCGTGGAATTTGGCGAGAGCCTCGTGGGACGATGCGCCATAGAGCGTAAGACCATCTATATGACCGACGTGCCCGAAGGATACCTTTATATTACGTCGGGATTGGGAGAGAAAAAGCCCTCGTGCCTGCTGCTTGTGCCGCTGCAGTTTGAGGACGATGTGCACGGCGTTATCGAGATTGCCTCTCTTAAAGAGATTGCCGACTACCAGATCAGATTCTTCGACAACGTGGCAGAACGTATCGCATCCACAATTTCTAACATCAAGAAGAACATCAACAGCGCCGACCTTCTCAACAAATTCTCCACACAGAGCAACGAGCTTGCCCGCCGTGAGAAAGAGATCGCAGCATCTTATTCTGACATCAAGAAGGCTCAGGACGAGGTTCGCCTGTCGGAACGCGAGATTGTGGCTATTCTCGACGTGCTGGCGCAGACATCTATCATCACCCGATACGACACCACCGGCATTGTGCTCGACCTTCGCGACAAGACCCTCGACACCACTGGATACAAGAAGAACGACATCGTGGGACACAACATCCGCGACGTGCTTGCCCTCACCAAAGGCGAGATTGTTACATTCGACCTCTTCTGGAACGAGATTCTCAACGGCAAGACCAAGGTGCGCTACTTTACCCGTGGCGGCGTGAAATTCCGCGAAACATTCAACCTCCTTTACGACAACGACAACCGTCCGTTCAAGGTGATAAGCGTGGCAGTGCCCGAAAGCAACGTGCAGTTCCAGACCGACGAGGACAATCCTAACGCCATCAAGGCCAAGATTATTACCGAAGAACCGCCCGAACGTCAGAATATGCAAAAATTTTAAGCAAAAATTTTGTTTTTATAGAATAAACCTTTTACTTTTGCGCCAATTTCTACATTATAACGATTATGGCGAAAAACAACTTTGTAGTGGATTACAAAACGATGTCAGCAGGACGCCACGAGATGAAATATCATCTCGACGGAAGTTTTTTCGCTCTTTTTGCCGAATCGGAGTTCCAAAACGGTAAGATCGATGTGGATATTACCGCCGATATTTCGGAGTTCGGGCTCAAGTTTGGGTTCGATATCAAAGGAACAGTAGAAGTGGAGTGCGACCGCTGTCTCGAACTCTTCGACCTGCCCATCGAGGGATATTTCAACCTTGATGTCAAGTTTGGCGACCAGACGAGCGATCCTGCCGAAGCCGACGACGAAATCGTGCTTTCGCATGAGGAGACAAAGCTCGACCTCGCGCACCATATATATGAGTATATAGTGCTGAGCGTTCCGGCAAGGCGCGTGCATCCTGTCGGGATTGACGGACTGCCGCAGTGCGACCCCGATATGAGCGCAACCCTCGAAGTACTCGAGGCGCACGACAATGTATTAGAAACCGACCCGAGATGGGATCAGTTGCGTAACTATGAATTTTGAAATTGTATAATTAAAAGGTATAACGTATTAAATATTATTAAAAATGGCACATCCTAAGCACAAAACCTCGAAGACGAGAAGAGACAAAAGAAGAACCCACTATAAAGCGGTAGCACCCAC